>JBBTSE010000007.1:0-82699 GCA_038064855.1 Patescibacteria group bacterium | reverse complement strand
CCATCAGCCGTGGTCGCATTCCCTACTCCAAGACCACCAGAGATGTAGGTGTCACCCGAGACAGCGAGTACGGCGAGGGGTTGTGAGGTTGTCGCGGCAAAGATGTTTGAGTAACCGATGAGTGTTGCTCCCTGTACCGTTGATGAGGCATATATGGAAGAGCCGGTGGTGGTCGCGAAGATGTCACCCATGGAGTAGAGGTTGGTTTTGACATCGAAGCGAGTGCCGGTGAGTGCAAGGTTGTTGCCAGCCGTGTAGGTGGTGTCGGTATCAGCATCAGTGCCACAGATGATCGCGCCATTCGCATCGGTATCAAGAGTACTTGCTCCCGTACATGAAAGAATATGTTCGAGGCGGATAGAGTCAGCAACTATTCCTCCTCCGGTGAAGGTGGAAGTACCGGTGTTTGCTTTGATGAGGTTGCCGAATACTCCGTAACTTGATGTTTCAAGTACACCATCAGCCGTGGTCGCATTCCCTACTCCAAGACCACCAGAGATGTAGGTGTCAGCAGTTGCTGATCCTGCGCCTCCCAAAGCAAACCCCGCGAGAGGTTGCGAAGTGGTACCGCCAGCAAAAAGATTTGAACCTAGCCACACATTACCTGAAGCATGTAGAGTACTCGAGGCATTTATCGACTCGGAGACAGTCAGTGACCCAGCGATTGAAGATGACGCCGAAGAGACAAAACCATCGGCAAAGCGAAAAGCAAACTGATCGACAGTTGATGAAGCGGTAAAGTACTTTGTACCGCTAAACGCGCGATACACGAGATTAGGTACCGTAGAACCACCGCCCGTAGCATCAGTACCACAGATGATAAGACCTGCGGCATTGGTATCAAGAGAATCACAACTGATAGTGCTTGTACTCGTCAGGGGCCCCACCTTGAGAGCGCCTGTGATAATCGCGTCTCCTTCTACACTTAAAACACGCGCGGGCGATGTCGTACCAAGACCCAATGAGCTATAACCAAAAATATTACCCGAAGCCTGTATAGTACTTGATGCGTATACAGAGCCCGAAGAAGTAGCAAAAATATTGCCGAGGGAATAAAGATTAGTATCAAGATTAAAAGTGGTACCATCGAGAGAAATATTTTTGCCATCAAAATAAGTAGTGCCGGCCGCACAACTACCATTCCCCGCAGTACATACCGTAGATCCATTAAAAGTAAATGCAGTACCCTTGGCGAAAATTTTACTAGATCCTGCTGCACCAAGATTAACCGTTTTCCCATACGCGCCGAAATCACCTGCTACCTCAAGCACTATATCAAACGAGCCAAACTTTGCTGACAGCCCACCATTGTGCATACTCATACCTTGAAAGACGCTCTGACCATCCACAAGTAAATTATTCCCGCGTAAACTTTGAGTCGCATAGATTTGGGGAGCATATATTTCTTTTGTACCCATGATCGTCTCACCTTGTAGGATTCTCGCAGTCACATAATCTTGCGCAAAAAGATTTCGCGTATTGATATCGCCATGTACCTTAAGGCCCTTTGAAAATACTGCGTCACCCAATACCGCAAGACCCCCATCAACCTGCAATGATTGCAAGAGATGAGTAGCTCCTTTTACCAAGAGCGTCTTACCCACCTCGACCTTGCCCTCCAAGTACACATCGTCATAGGTGATATTGCCGTTTTTAGTTACAAACGCTAATGTCATTTGTTCGGTAGAAATACCATCGAGAAAATCAGCGTTGAGATTTTCTACTTTTGTCATCGAACGCACTTTAATCGGTGCAGTACCATCTGTGATATTTGAGATCAACTGACCGCCGGCTTCGATAGTATTATCAGAGATTACATTGCCATAGATTGCTACATTGCCATTTTTATCAAGCAACAAAACTTCATTGGCATGCGTACCCGCGCGATGACCCATCAATGTTTCGGAATCGCGTATTTTTTCATACGCCGCGAAGATAGCATCGTCTGCCGCACTCAACAATACACGCGCGGGAGAAAGCACCAACAATATGACAAGAAAAAATAAAATCGTGAATGTGCGCTTGTTGGTGATTATTTCTTTTGCCTCCTTTTTGATGCGGCGCCATAAGCGATGTGTAAAACCAAAATGACCTTCGATAGAGACATCCATGAAAGCCATAAATTTGCCGATAAACTTTTCAAAAAGCGTATCGCTTTTGAGGTCGAGAGATGAATCGAGTTGAGGATAAATTTCAAGTGATTTCTTTTCTTGTTTTTGTGCTGGCTCTGCGACATCTTCCCATGCGCGCAATTCTGCAGGACCTGCAGTGGTAAAGTGTGCCTCTGGTTTTTGGAAGAGTGTCGTGGCATAGGTATCGAGCATCGATACGCTCGAATTGCGTTGGGCAATTTGCTTTGCCAAATACTTGCGCACGGCCTCTTTGGTTGTATACCAGTTGCGTCCAATTTTTTTTGATTCAATTTTGCCCTTACGACAAAGCAAACTCAAATACTCCGTGCTGTACGGAGTGTCTTGAGATGCTTCCGATACGGGAATAAATTCTTGCTTTTTTTCTTTCATATCAGTCATCCGATGATGTATCGGATACCTGATTTATATTGTAAATGAAAGAAAAAAAGGAGATAGCGATAAATCTCCCTTTTTAGCAAATCCTTGTGGAAAGAATAATACTTTAGAAAAATGTTTTGATCGCTCTGGAGTCCTTTTATGCCCTCTGGTGACTTCTTATTGTATTCATATTTTTTCTTAAAACATTGATAGAGATTATATAAACATTACTAACCTTACTATACAAACATTACTAATTATTAAAAAAAGCTATCCGAGAAAATGGATAGATTCTCGCTATTGGTGCACCAATAATATGGCGCGTATCGATAAGACCATAAAAGTCTTGTGTAGCATGATCTGGCATCACAAATACCTCATGCGCATCGATTTTTCCAACGCCTGGCAGAGTCAATGTAACCGTACCAAAGAGCGGCAATTCCTTGATAGCTGTATCTCCGTCCTTATCTGTTATAGAAACTATGCCATCACTGATGGTAATACGCTCTTCCGGTAGGGCAATAATGCGCCTTAAAGAGCGCTCGCTCTTTAAGCTATCCCTAAACACAATGACTGTATTGCGATGAAAAGCGGCAAAACGATTGATCAGCAATACATCTCCTTTATAAAACTCAGGCGCCATAGCATTATCAGCAACCACAAATGGCTGTACGGCTATATACCGCGTCATAATACTAATAAAAAGCGCAAAAATAAATATTTTGGCAAAAAGTATCGCGTACTTCATACCCCTATGGTAGGACTTGTGAGAATCCTTGCAAGACCCCTACAATGAACAAATGCACATTGTTTCTGTGAGCCCCCTCGTACCATTACCGCGAAAGTATGCGGGTGCTTTAAGTTATTTTGCAAAAGAGACTATTGCCTCTGGCACTCTCGTGTTGGTGCCATTTCAGAAGCGCATCATACCCGCAATGGTACTCGCGAGCGAACCGCTCTCGGAAAAAAAGATTGCGATCAAAAAAGGAGCATTTGCGCTCAAGCGTATTCATAAAATTTTTGCATCAAATAACATTATACATCCTTCTCTGGTCTCCATCGCACGCGATCTTGCAAACTACTACCAAGAGCCGGTCGGGCAAATCGTAAAACTTTTTTTCCCTACTTTTTTTCTGAACACGCCGCCCGTAACGCGCGCGCTTGAAATCCCTCCTCAAGTACTCCAGCATCAACACCCTACGATCGTCTTGGGATCGTTCGCTGAACGCATCGCGTATTACTCAACTGCTGTTCGGGAAGCATACGCGAAAAAACAATCAATCATTATTTTCGCCCCAACGCTCGCGGTACTAGAATACATCGCCTCATCGCTCTCTCACTTACCACTCAATCTTGTCGTTCTTCATGGATCACTTACACCGAAACAAACGCGTCTCGCGTGTGAACGCATTGTTGCAAAAACATCTCCATCACTCGTCATCGCCTCCCCTCTCGCACTTGGTCTTCTTTCTGGATTTGAAGATATCATCATCATTGAAGATTCCGACTCCCCTCACTACTCGCGTAAGGAACGCCCGCGCATTCATACTGCTAAAGCATTGACTCTCTTTGCGCAACATATCCGTGCAAAATGTATCGAAGGAAAGATGCTGCCAAGTATGCGAGATTTAAAAGATGAACGACAGCTCCAATACCTTTCGTCACGCATCAAACCACACGCACCAGGTGCTCTCATTGACATGCGTCAACAAAAAAATCCGATCATCTCTGGCGAGCTTTTGGCGCTCCTGACCACCCAAACTGAGCGAACGCTTTTATTTACCACACGAAAAGGATTTTATACTTTCATTATATGTAGCGATTGCAGTACACTCCTTGTCTGCCCTGGATGCCAAGTTCCTCTGGTCATGCACGATAGTGGGAAACGCCTGTATCACTGTCACCGATGTGAGCGTGAACTGCCGCCTGAAATTCCCTGCCCCAACTGTAAGGGGTGGAATCTCCGTGGATATGGTATAGGCACGCAACGCGTAGCCGAAGAGCTTAAGGCGCTTGGAGTTGTTCGACCATTCTGGATCTATGATGATACTGTGGCACCAAACAAAACTACACGGGAAAAAATTATAACTCAATTTCTTGCGTCGTCTAATGGTATTTTGATAGGTACTGACGCATTACTTGAAGAACCGCGCCTCATGGCATCTCACGGCGCCGTGGTGAACCTTGACAACCTATTCTCAATACCTGATTTCAGAATCAACGAACGCGTGCTCTCCATACTGCTTAAACTCTCGGGCAAAGTATCGGAATCATTTATCTGGGTACAAACACGATTCCCTCTCCATCAACTCTTTGGGCACTTTATACGCCAAGATACCAAGGGTTTTCTGCAAACAGAATGCATGGAGCGCGTACAAGCCCAATTGCCACCCGCGGTACTTTTTATCAAAGCAACCTTGCACGATGCACAACGAGATCGTCGTGATGCAAAAGTAAAAGAACTCGAAAGTCTTATCTCCGGGCACGCCGAATATGTCTCAAGCTACGCGGCATTCAACGATACCTCTCGCCATCACCTTCTTATTAGTATCAATGAGCACCAATGGACAGAAAACGCCGAAGACCTCAAAGGTATTCTTGCTACCCATGCGGACCAGTGGGACATTGTCGTCGATCCAGAAAATATCTTATAGTAATGCCATGACCTCACTCATCGTCACTCTACCCAATACGATACTGCGCAGGACGGCGAAACCTGTAGCCAAAGAAGAATTTGGTTCGCCCGAACTTGCGAGCATTCTTCGTGATATGTCAGGAACGCTGCGCAAAACGCCTGACGGCATTGGTATTGCGGCCCCTCAAATAGGCATCTCAAAGCAAATATTTCTTGCGTCCGAAGAGGCTCTTGCCATCGATGAAGGTTGGGAGCCAAAAGACGCGACTGAAGAAAAGGCAAAGAAAAAAAGTTGGAAATATGTCATATTTATCAATCCTACGATTCTTAAAATCGCTTCAAAAAAAGTAGCAGGCACCGAGGGATGCTTGAGTATCCCGAAGACTTACGGCATTGTGCCCCGCGCGGAAAAAATACGCGTACGGGCATATGACGAAACCGGCAAAGCATTTGAGCGAGGTGCTACCAAGCTCTTTGCTCGCCTCTTGCAACATGAGATTGACCACCTTGGTGGTACGCTCTTTATCGATCACGCTACCAAGATCACCAAGATTAAAGACACTAAATGAAAAAAACTCGCGTAGTATTTTTTGGCAATAGTGCTTTTTCGGTGACGATACTCGACGCGCTCGTGCGCGCAGATTTTGATATCGTCGCAGTTATCGCAAGTCCTGATGAACCGAGCGGACGAGGACACGCACTCACCGCTCCCCCAGTAGCACTCTACGCGAAAGATCGCGCAATCCCTCTTGTGCAAGCAAAACGCGTAGCAAACAATGATGTCCCTGCGTGCGATCTTGGTATTATCGCTTCATACGGACATATCATACCAAATGATATTTTGGATATTCCCACGCATGGAACGCTCAATGTGCATCCTTCACTCTTACCGCACTACCGCGGCCCGACACCCATACAAACGGCACTTGCTAACGGTGACGATACTACAGGCATTACCATCATGCTCACCGATAAAGAGGTTGATCATGGCCCTCTCATAGCCCAAGAACAAGTAGCTATAGATGACACTGATGATGCGCTCACGCTCGAAGAAAAACTCGCGCAGAGAAGCGCCGATCTTTTGGTGTGTGCTATCCCCCTTTGGATTAAAGGCACGATACAAGCGCGTGAGCAAAATCATACAGCTGCGACTTTCACCAAAATGCTCACTAAAGAATCGGGACATATCGATTGGAACCAGCCCGCACAAAACATTATCAACGCCGTCCGCGCGTACAAGGCATGGCCAACATGCTGGAACATACTTGGCGGAAAAAATTTTAAAATACTAGAAGCCTTAATTACTGACATACCGCGGACTGAAAATGAAACGCCGGGCGATCTGGTCACTCGTGACAAACAGGTCTACGCCGTAGCACAAGATTTTTTGATACACCTCAAAACAATACAGCCATCGGGCAGTAAGCCGATGGCTGGTAGTGCGTTTCTCGCGGGACTGCGCGAGGACACCGCGAATCTAAAACTTCTATAATCTATTGTGAGACGCTCACGGGCATGGTTGCAGTAAAGCCATTCCAACTTGCCAGTATTTTTGTTGATCCGACTTGCTTACCTTCTGCGATGACATAGGTGCCACAGTAACTATAAACCGATTCGGGAGCCATGCACCCTGGCATCGCATATTGAAACCCTATGATACTAGAGTTCTCGACACTAAATCTTGCGTCTACGCGATAAGAGGCGGGCATTACTTGTGCACACGCCATACCAGTAGGACAGGACGGCATCGCGGGCTGAAAATATGCCGCAACCCCCTGTGTCTGACCCACTCTAAGATTCATCGAGTCCGGTCGAAAATACAAAGACCCGTTGGCGATTTTCTCGCCCACCTGAATAGTCATGCTTGATTTTGCCTCTTGCCCTGCGTTGTCACTCACGACAAAGCGTATCGTATAGGCCCCCGCTCGAGCATATGAATGAGTAAAGGTTGTCGTCTGCGCGTTAGTAGCACCCCCTTCTCGGCCAGAAATATCTGAAGGACTCGCATAATTATTCTCATCACCCCACATCACTGAGTAACGCAAGCTCGCGCGCTCAGGATCGTATGCCTCGATTATCCATCCGCCCACTTCGCCGACACTAAGCTGTGTAGGACCTTTGACGCTTTTGATAACGGGCGGCTGATTGGTAGTTGAGTCTTCTTTTCCTATTTTAAATGTTGCCTTACTCTCACTGATCTCAGAGAGTGTGATTGGCAAACCCATCACATCAATAGTCTGGCCACGCGCCATTGTATACTCCTGACGAAAACTTGGCGCGCCCAAGCAACGCGGATCAGCATCTATCCCACATCCACCCGGCGTTGCAACCTCAATCTGAGCAAATATCGGTGAAATACACGGTGTCGTGATACACACGATTTTGGTAAGCGAGATATGTTTAAGAGTAATCGTCATATTTTGATAGTTAACTACGCGCGCAGTGGTATTGGGTGTAATCGTAAAGACTGCAGGCGTTTTGACATCGATATTTTGCCCGGTCACTGGTGGGCGCGTACACCCATAGAGCGCGTTGAGTTTTGCGCGGGTACCTTTGCCTACATATCCAGTACCGTTTGAGAGCCCTACGGGGCGCAAGATGTCATCACGATATTTTTCTTGAAACGCCGTTACACTTGCGGCAAGCGTCTCATCAAAATCGGCGCTCGCGTCTCTTCGTGTATAGATGCCTTCGCGGCGCAATACTTCTTTGAGCTCCATCGTAGCATTATTCTTATCTCCGATGCGTAAGTTTTGTTCAAAGCTATAGCACCATACATTGCCCTGCCCCTCGACGCTCGCGAGCTCTTTGCGCAATGTCATTAGCTTTGTCTCGATCTCCTTAATCTCAGCACGAATTTCATCTGCGGTTCTTGCCGAGACAAATGATATTAAGGGTACAACGAGTACCCCCATCGCTACGATAATAAATATTTTTTTCATACTCTAGTTTACTAAACCTAATAATGATTGATTCATAAGGTATAACGACCCAAAACCTTATTTGTGACTTTCATGGAAAAGTGTGCGCGCATCTTCCCAAAGCTCTGGTTCACCCTTTGTTTTGAGTGAGTACCAAAATTCAACCCCCCAGAAATAAAAAGTATCGAATCCTGTTTTAGTGGCATAGGCAGTCATGGCCGGTAAGTCATCGTCGCCAAAAGATTTCTCGCGCTCCTCACGCGTAAAATGTTGAGCATCTCCAGGCCCCCACGGCTCTGCTTGTAGTTCGATAACAACCCCCTGCCTCTTGCCTGCAAAAAGCTCCGCTGCCGCGCGCTTCAGACGGAAAAATGACGGCGGCAAAGGATAAGTGATATAGCCAATGCGCCCATTATAGATAGTACGGTACATAGTCGTACCAAAAATATCCGCGCGCGACATGGCCGGCACCCACATGGAAAGCTCTCCCGAATCGGTAATCATGATAGGTCGTGATGGATCGAGCTCGCGCACGAGTGCTATCTCGCGATCAAGAAATTCTTTGCGAAACGGCGGACAAACGCCAAATGGCAAAAAAGGCTCATTCTCAACTTGCCACGCCACTACCTGCGGGAAGCTTCGATAACGCTCGACCGCCATACGCATATAGCGCAACAGAAACTCGTCTTTTTCTATATCGGGCATGCCGTAGGTCCACGGCGCCTCATGACACTCCGGCCAACGCGGTACCTTGCGACCAATCGCCATGATAACCTTTGCGTCCATATCGCCCGCACGCGCCAACATATAATCATAATCATCAAAAGACCATTGATCCCGCTGATGCTCGACTTCGGGCCAATACACCGGTATACGCAGATGCCGCACACCCAAATCTTGCAACACCGCCTCATAAGTCTCAATCCATGAAAGCCCCATAGAACGGGCGTAAATATGTGAGAATGTCACCCCCCATATGCGCGGCTCTTGTACAGGTATGCGTAAAACCAAAACGCCCACTACCAAACAAACAAACAGCACCACCCCAACTAACATGCGCAGTATTCGGCGATGCTTTTTTTTCTGATACCTCATGCGATAAAGAGCAAATATGAAGCTACACCAAGCGCCGCCACCCCCGACAACTTCATGAGCGCGGCGCCACGCGAGAAGTCTTCTGCCTTATACTGTGGCAATAGATGCGAGAGAACACCTGCTAGTAAAAACGCGAATAAATATTCAAAACTACCCAACGCATGCACAAGGGAAACCGATATCTTTGCAAGCGCCAAGTTGATCAAAAAAAGACCTGCCGCACCGATAAGTTTGTTGAGACCGAAGATCGCGATACCCCGCCGCGCGGGGCGCTTGGCACCCCTAAGCGCGCGGCGCACACTTGGAAACAATATCAATGAGAGTGCAAAAAGAATAAGCCCAAATCGCGTCCAGATAAGCCCATTGATAAAAGACGGCGTCGCGTCAAAAACAATACGCGCAGATACAAAGTGTACTGAAAGAGCAAAAGCGGCGGCGAGAGTCCATCCACCCAACAGTGCGCTGAAAAGCATATGCCCCCTACCCTCCCATGCGAGTAATACGCCGCCCAAAATCAAAAGCGCGAATACTCCAAAATTCCAGCCATCTACCCGTTCACCCAGCACTTTTGCCGAAAGTGCGATAGTGATAAATGGCGCAATACCGACAAAGAGCGGCACAACACGCGATACTTCAAAGCGGCGCAACGCACTATAAAAACAATATAATGATATACCAAACGCAACTCCCGACAACAACGCCCACCCCATGATTTTGAGCGGCAAGAGATGAAATCCGAACGGCGCGAACAAAATAATAAAACTGCTTAAAATCCCCGTCCATACGGTATAGACTCGAGGATCGGGAATAGTGCGTGCTAAAAGACCCTTATCAATAATTTTAGAAAGTGCTGAACAAAAATATCCTACAAGCGCGATAGCTGGCCAGATCATTATTGATTTCCTAGTAATACCTGAATATCCGCTAATCCTTCACCGGCCGTGTGAAGCTCAATGGCACGCAAATCTCTTTCGATAGCATCTGGATCGATAGAATCGCCC
The DNA here is from genome assembly GCA_038064855.1 of Patescibacteria group bacterium. NCBI lineage: Bacteria > Patescibacteria group bacterium. Next base: position 72,537 of record JBBTSE010000007.1, on the reverse strand, counting down.
GATGAAAGCGTCTGTTCGATTACTGGATCATATATCATTTGTGGCATCTCAGATGCTGCGGCATTTGTCGTCGGCTCTACTATCCGTACCACATCGCGCATCCAAAGCACACTAAAGGTCGTAAGCGCCGAGACAAGCACGATAGTTACTATAGATAAGTGATGCTTGATACGCGAAATCATTGGATCTCCTTGAGTTTGAGTACTACACCCATCAGCATTGTATGCGCGCCCCGCATCGGGATTGCTACTTCCTTTTCAAATCGACCGCGCATCCTACCCATCCGCGTACGCGGTGTTGCCTGTAGATCAAAGATAAAAATATTTTCAAAATCACCCTTGATGCTACTAAGCGCCGCTCGACTTTCGGCAAGACGCGTACGCGCGTGCGCGAGCTTCGTTCTTAATTGCTGAGCATCACCCATAAGTTCACGCGCGGCGATCGCCCGTTCAACGCGCCCCGCTTCATGTTCAAAACGAATATTGGTTGCCAATATTCGATTATATGTTGAACTAAAGTGGTCTTTGAGCTTACTGCGCACATCAGCTCCAATCGTGTATTCAGGCGCAGGACTTTGAAAATCAATGAACTTGAGCTCGCTCGCCAAAAAAACTTCTCGTGGTCCTGCGTACACAAAAGCAACATGTGCGAGACCAAAAACAAGAGTACTCATTGCGATAAAACGCCATGACATGCGTCTATTTTAGGGTGAGTGCACTCCACAAGCTATGCATATCTTATCCACACGATATACAGTGATTTTCCATATATACTTACTCTTATGGAACGGTTTAACAATATTGGTAGAAAACTCTCATGGCTTGCACCCATCATTCTACGGCTTGGGCTTGCCGTTGTTTTTATACTTTTTGCGATTCATAAACTTACACCAGCAAGCGCAGGGCAAGGAGCCGCCGAGATCGAACAACTCTTTGGCATAGGGCGTGAGCTCTCACGGCCTCTCAATTTTTATACAGGTATTTTAGAAGCACTCATAGCGCTCGCGCTCATCACCGGTATTCAGGTGCGTCTTGCTGGCTTTCTTGCGGGCGGTATGATAACCACTATTTTTGTAGCGTATGTAAACTTTAAAGGACTTAAACTGACTCCTGATCTCTACCGTGATGTGGGGCTTGCCGCCGCTGGCTTTGCGGTATTTCTGTTGGGTAACGATCGTCCTACTCCTCGTGGACGATGAGCTTGCCTATTTGGTCATAATGACCATCGCCACAAGCGACCGAGCAATAAAATTGAAACTCCCCTTTTTCTGAAGCAATAAATGTCACGGTTGTCGTACTCTTGGGGAAAAGGCGTTCATTGACGGCGAAGTTATCAATGCCGATGCCATGATCATAGATATCTTGATTATAGATATGCAAAATCACCTTGGCTCCGCGTTTAGTCTCAAGCGTGTTGGGCTCAAACCGCCATTTGTCTGCGAGTGATATCATATTGCGCTCAAGTACCGTCACACCATCCCACGCGACAGCTCCAACATCTTTCGGACGGTAATACTTTTCGTAGACAATGCCGCTACCAATCAAAAGCGCTCCAAATAAAAGAAAAATGATATATTTGTTACCCATATGTATGCACAGGGAGCTTTGCGTTCCCGTGATAAGATAGAGTTAATAGTATTACTATAGCATATTTCTCACTCTATATGGCAACCATTCGTCAAAGTTATCGAGTACAGGGCATGCACTGCGCAAACTGCCAAGTACTCATCAATAAAATTCTTTCAGCGCAAAAGGGCGTCACCAAGGCAAACGCAAACTACAGCTCAGAGCGCCTCATCGTCGAATATGACCCCACCACCATCACACTCGAGGCAATACGGGGCCTTCTCAAAAAACTGGGCTATGGGCTTATCGTACCCAAAGAGGGCGCCCTCGAAGAGGAAGAAGTAGAAAAACACCGCTTGGCAGAGATACTGCACCTGCGTAATCGCACGATTATTTCGTTTCTGCTCGCTACCCCCATTATTCTCTACTATATGGCGGTGCATATGCTCAATCTCCAACACGGCCATGCACTTTGCGCCGGTGGTGATGCGATCATCAAAGTTATCGATGGCGCGTGCACCAATGGCACCTTCATAGATCTCAATTGGGTATACCTCATCATGACCACACCCATCCAGTTTTTTGTGGCATGGCCATTCTACCGCAACGCCTTTACCGCGCTACGCGTAGGATCGACCAATATGGATGTACTCGTGGTATTGGGAACCACTACCGCGTATCTTCTGTCGGCATTTGGATTTTTCTTCTCGATGACATTCAAACTTAGCCCTGACTCATTCTTTTACCAACAACTATGGCAAGGATTGAGCCACCCGTATTGGGAATCTTCTGCCGCACTCATATCGTTTCTTATTCTTGGCCGCTACTTTGAAGCCCGAGCCAAAGGTCAGGCATCGAGCGCTATCCGCAAACTCTTAAAACTCGCCCCTCAAGACGCTATCGTCATCCGAGATGGCAAAGAAGTCACGGTAAAGATTGGGGACATCCAGATTGGCGATGTATTTTTGGTAAAACCGGGTGAAAAAGTAGCTACTGATGGCTTAGTTATTGAGGGTGAGACGGCTATCGACGAGAAAATCATCACCGGAGAGTCAATCCCCGTCAATAAAAAAGCTGGCGATCAGGTCATCGGAGCAACTGTAAATAGCTACGGGCTCCTCAAATGCCGCGCATCCAAAGTAGGTAAAGATACACTCCTTCATCAGATCGTAAAGATGGTAGAAGAGGCGCAAAGCGCTCGTGCTCCTATCCAAGACTTTACTGACAGGGTATCTGAATACTTTGTACCTACTATAGTAGTCATTGCACTCTTGTCATTCTTCTATTGGTATTACATCGCGGGCAAGATTATTGCTGTCGCACTCTTGGCCGCTGTCTCTGTGCTTGTGATCTCGTGTCCGTGCGCGATGGGTCTGGCGACGCCAACCGCCATCATGGTAGGTACGGGGCGTGGTGCCGAGTTTGGCGTACTCCTCAAAGGTGGTGAGGCGCTCGAAAAAACCCGCTCGCTCAATGCTATAGCATTTGATAAAACAGGTACGCTCACAAAAGGTGAGCTATCAGTTACTGATGTAGTTCCCATGGGCGGGATGTCACGCGATGAGGTGCTTAAGATTGCGGCAACTGCTGAGCGCGGATCAGAACATCCGCTCGCCCAAGCGGTAGTGAAAGCCGCCAAAGATTTGAACCCCCCGGAACCCAAAGAGTTCAAAAACGTTTCAGGCAAAGGAGTTTCAGCTCTTTATGAAGGTAAGGTAGTTCTCGTCGGCAATGACGAAATGATGAAATCGATGAACATTGATTATATCGCGGGCGAGAAAGACTTGGATCGCCTGCAGGACGAAGCGAAGACCGCCGTCTTTATCGCCTACGACGGTAAGCTGATAGGAGTTCTCGCTATGGCTGATACGCTCAAAGAACACGCCAAGGAAACTATTGCCGAGCTCAAAAAACGCGGTCTTGAAATCATCATGATCACAGGTGATAACCAAAAAACCGCAGAAGCCATCGCCAAGATGGTGGGTATTGATCGCGTCATGGCAAAAGTATTACCAGAGAAAAAAGAAGAAGTGATCAAAGAACTCCAGCGCCAAGGGAAGAAAGTAGCTATGGTTGGTGACGGAGTGAACGACTCCCCCGCTCTCGCACAAGCCGAGGTGGGCATCGCTGTCGGCTCCGGTACTGATGTGGCAATCGAGACTGGTAGTATTGTGCTGATCAAAGATGACTTGCGTGATATTGTCACAGCGCTCGATCTCTCACGCAAAACGATTCGCAAGATTTGGCAAAATCTTTTCTGGGCGTTTATTTATAACATCGTGGGTATTCCGCTGGCGGCAGGTCTTCTCTTCTATATCGGGCAAAATTATCCTGCCTTTGTCGCCAGTCTCCCATGGGGCAAGAGTGCGTTTAATGCCTTTCTCAAACCTGAATATGCCGGCTTTGCTATGGCGTTTAGCTCGGTATCGGTAGTAGGCAACTCTTTACTTCTGAAATACTTTCGTGAACCCAAGATTGCACGAGAAAAAACGGCGTAGTACCATAACTCTATATGGCAATCGTAAAAAAACAATTTGATGTAGGTGGTATGCATTGTGGCTCATGTGCGGCGGGTATCCAAATGGTCCTTTCAACCCAAGACGGTATTCAAAACGCCTCAGTGAGCTGGGACACCAAATCAGGTGAAGTAGAGTTTGATGATTCAAAAGTGACCGTAGAGCAAATCCAAAAATCGGTCTCCGAGCTCGGCTATTCAGCTACAGCAAAGTAGCCCCTACTCGCTTCCTTCTTTAAACTTTTTGATAGCTCCGTAGTCTGCAGTAGGCATACGGAAGCTTTTTATTTCGGTATCTTGAGCTTTACGATACCCGTGTCCTTGCGATAAGATTCTACCCCCAACGGCATCAGCAACCTCTGGCACCATGAGCTGCCTACCAAGACGCTTTAGTATTGCTGTCTCAAAAAGCGCGAGTGACTCCTGCTCTACATCGGCATTGCCAAGTTGAGCTGTCGTTTCATTGAGACGCATCGAGATGACCTCTTCGGGAGACAATACATAAAGACCTGACTCGAGCTCACCGGTCACCTCGGGACGAAAACCGAGCACGATTCCATTGGCATTTTCCCACCATCTAATGGGTCCTGTGCTCTTACCAAACTCACCACTCACTTCAAGATGCTCTTCTTTACGCGTCCACCAGTCAATACCGCCTTCAAAATCTTCAAGCTCGGCATCTGGAGTCAGTACCAAAATATCGGTATCTTTGCGACGCGCGAGATCCTGCGGCCTCGCAGAGCGCCATACGGCCTCGGCAAGGCCGCCTATCAGCACGCCTGATACTCCTTTTTCTTTCAAAATCGCGTTGCCTACCTTAATCCCCTCAAAACCACGCACGGCATCAGGCATTTCTGGATGACGCAAAGCTTGCTCCAAGCGTAAAAGCGCCTTGAGTTCTGCTTTGTATTGAGGTCGTATCTCGGGCTTTTGTTCAAGATGGAAACCGAGGGTGGGGCGTCCTTCAAATCCAGGCATATGCCATTCTAAACACTAAATACGATAAGTGACCAGATTAATGCTGCAGATATAGTGAGCGCTAAAAGACCTGCGATCAACGCCTGCACGAGTGTTATTTTCTTTTTACGAAATGCAATGCCAGCAAGTGACGGGCCTACTATAAAAAACAAAAGCGATGCCGCCCAAAGTATTCCGAAAATATCCATAAAAATTAGTGGTTATGCGCACCTGCCTCCATCATGGTGGCACCTTCGGGTCCTTGGGTAACCGCGATATCAAAGGTAGTGGTGTAAACATCGCCATCACGCGAGAACTGCGCAAATACACGATAAAGCCCCGGATACGGGAAAGCGGTATGTGCATCGATCATAGGACCAAATGACGCATCTGCGGGCACCTGGTGACCATAGCCCGGTACTTCACCGTGTGTATGGAGGAAATAGCCAAGGTCATAGCTCCAAATAGCCAGATGCATGGGCGCGCCGAGATATGAGACCATATCGCCCACTGGCTTACCGCTATCGTCAGTCATCGTATATTCGAGGTGTGCGGGCACGCCTGACTGGATTTGATCTGGATTTGTCTTGAGACTGACAGCGAATCCTTTGAACTTTTCTTCGCGCATGATATTTTTTACAATCGCTACTGGTTCTGGCTTGCCACCTACAACAGTTATAGTATTGCGCACGGTGCCCTCGTGATTTTTATGCGAAAATCCGGTCGCGAGTGAATAGGTACCGGCCCTTGGGAATGTAACATATATCGGAAACTCTCCCTTGGCGCGCATCTCGTCGGTGATTGGTCCAAAATCATCAGGGTGAACATGCATAAAGGTCTTCAAATCTTCGGAGACAATGATGACATGTATCAAACGCTCGTGCTCTTCTTTGAGATCTTGAAGGGGCAAACCTTTTTCATCTTTGAGCGCAATTGATATCTTTGTCATCTCGCCCGGCTTAGACATGATAGGATCAGTATTCACACTGCTATTGAAAACTGTCGCCATATCCATATGCTTCGTATGAAATTGGAAATTGTGCGGTAGTACCCATCCAAAAAGCGTATAAAGACCGACTGCAAGCCAAACGATAAAACTGAGATAGGTACGCGAGTCGTGTATCTTATGATCTCGCTCCGCCTCAGGTGCCGCATATGCCTCGCGGCGCTTGCGTAACCAAAGCCAGACAAACGGCACAAGCCAAATAGTCACCATTATATAACTCCCAATCCATAGATTACCGGGGGGAGGAGCTTCATGCGCATGGCCGAGTTTGCCTATATTTGACCCTAAAATGGTCGTAATCGCCTCCTCTTGCGTCACGCTCTCTAGGTATGTATGAATGCCTGAATAGACATACCAATCATGAGTAAAAGTACCGAGGGTAAAGAGAAAACCCGCGATAAAGATCATTGCCCAACCAGTTGATTTCTCGACTTTGGTGCGGTGTTTTACCAAAAATCCGGTGGCGTTTACGCCCAAAATTGCATAAAAAGTCAGTATAAAGAGTGGCGTCACGCGCCCGAGCGCCTGTACTACCATGATGAGCCACCCCTGAAACGCGCTGCCGCTCACCAAAATCTGCGGGATTATGACACCATTGAAAAGCGGATTGGGGCACCCCACGCCCACATTGCCCAAAAAGAGTCCGAGTAAAAACGCTTTTACAAATTCTTGTTGTTTTTGGATAAAGTCAGGAAACGCGCCACTGTAGGTTGGCATCTTGAACCCACGCAAACCAATATCATGAAATGCAAACAAAAGCCCCATGGCGCCCGCAAACATATACATCCAATTTTTTGCCGTCTCAGCACTGCCCAAAAATGTCTGACCGATGGCACCTAACAACGCTCCGTAAAAACTGAGTGTGAGCGTCACGCCCGCGGCAAAAGCGGCCGCAATACCAATACCTCGTATATAGCCTTTGCCCATCGCGAGTGGTACCACCACAAACGCGAGCGGCAGCGTACACGGCAAAAAGATCATAGTAAGACCCACCGCATAGTCATACAAATAGAAGAAGGCGCTATCGGTCGAGGGAGACGCGAAAAACACCCATCGGAGCCCGATGGCAAACACTGCTGTCAAAATAACGGTAAGGACAAGAAGCGGAAGGCGCGTCTTTTGGCTTTCTTCCATGCCATTAGTATAGCAAGGTACAAACAAAAACCCCTTGTTGATAAAAAGTCACATGATTGCCGTGCCGGCAAAAATACGCTACGGATAATGACATGCGGAGATTGCTTGTTGGTACGATGATACTCACAACTCTGGGCGCCCTTGCGTCCTTTTTTTGGTACGCCAATACACTAGCGTTTTTTACCCAAGAGTTTCGTGATGCGTCGCCGAGTGAGCATCATGCCCTTTTTGAGAAGTATTATGGCAAACTCACTGCAAATCAAATGGCAACAGCTATCGAAAGTACCTCAGGTATTTGCCATGGGCAGACACACGAACTCGGTAAAGTGGTCTACGCGCATACCAAAGATATAGGCGAAGCATTTCGCGAGTGTGGTAAATCATGTACCGAAGGATGTTTTCATGGCGTACTCATGGCGGCACTTGGCGCTGACAACGCCGCTGGCATCAAAGATGGCCAACATATAAAGCTCGCGGACCTCTCCGCCAAAGTAAGCGATATTTGTGCGACCGCGCAAGACCATCGGCCAGGCAACTGTGCCCATGGCATCGGACATGCGTTTACCTATCTTGCTGACTATCGCCCTGACATCGCGTTGCCGCTCTGCGAATCATTCCCTACCCTGCCGCTCAAATTTTACTGCGCGGGAGGCACCTATATGGAGTTTGATATGAATAAATACGACCTTGTGTGCGACGACACCACGCCCTACACAGCCGTATGCTGGACCTACAAAGCGCGGCACTTTATTGGCAAGACGAAAAGTTTTGGGGAAGCATCCGAAAAATGCCTCGCACTCCCCGGCCTCCAGCGACGCGGATGTTTTCGCGGACTTGGGTTTATGTATATGGGCACCGTCGAGAACTACCCCGATCTTTTGCCAAGCATCTGCAACGCTGGAGATTTAGATGACAAAATCGTATGTATTGAGGGTGTTATCGAAAAACTAGCAGACGCGCACGAAGCACGCGCGATAGAGGCATGTAAATATTTTGGTGAGCCACTCCGTGCCGCTTGCGACCGCGCAGCGCGCGATAAACTCTACGCGCTCGATAAACCCTTTGAGCGATATCTAAAAGCTGAATAAAAAACAGCCCTCGGCAAGATTTGCGCTGCGCGCATTTCTTACCGAGGGCTTTACTACTTTGTGTGTTCCTACCGTACCGCCTGACTACTTCGCGGCGGGAGCTGACAGTGGTGGGATCTGTAAGATCATCCCACTCCCCACCCCCTCCACCATAGGGCGGGCGCCATTCCACTTCTCGATGGCGCGCCACTGGATGAGCTCGGGCGTAATCGACTTCGCCACGAGCAAGTTTGCCTCGGCTTCCGCCTTGGCATTCAAGAGCCGCGCGGCCGCCGTGCCGTTTGCCTTGGCGACCGCCTTTTGAGCCTCGGCCGTTTCCTGCCGGAGCTCGTTCTCGACACGGATCGCATCCTGCGTCGCCTTCACCTTCGCGTTGAGCGCGGTGGTGACGGCTTCGGGCGGACGCGGCGCACCGATCACACCGAACTGCTCGATGACCACGCCGTACTGCGCGAGCTGGTCATTGACCCGCTTCCTGACAGCGAGCATGAACTCTTCGCGCTTGACGCCCATGTGCTGCTCGGCACCATAGAGCGGGCCGACATCATTGAAGTGATCACGCGCCACATTCCGCAGGAACCCGTGCGTGAAGGTCTCCAGATCGTCCGACCTGAACTTCACGTAGAACGACGGGACCTTGGCCGCGTCGAGGTACCACGAGATCGAAAGGTCGATCGCGATGGCGAGGCCGTCCTTGTCCGAGAAGATGATCTCCTCGTTGTTCGGACTACCCTCCTGCGTGTTGTGCGTCCAGACCGCGGTCTGGACGAAGGTTGGGTACTCGAGGACATCCTGCGTGGCCGGATTGTACCAGATGACGCCGGTCTGGGCGGTATAGTCTTGCACCCCCTTTTCCGACCCCATCTGGTTGACCACGATGCCCACGTGACCGGGCTCGATGCGCGTGCATCCGCCCATCATGCCGACGGCCGTGATGATGAGCGCGACACTCAAGTACTCCTTGAGATACTCGAGCCCGCGGGCCGCCGCTTTGCGACCGCGCGGCAGCCAGAGCGCCACGATGACCACGATGAGCGCGAACCCGAGCAACACTTGGATGTCGCTCTTGGCGCTCAAGAGACTGAACGCCCAGTTCACACCGATGAGCGTCGCGAACAGCGTGAACGCCCACACCACAAACTTCGTCTGCATCTTTTCTCCTCCTTCTTCCCATGCCTGCCTTTTGGCTAGGACTTACTGGGATCTATGGTTTTGGAACACGAAAAATCAAGTTACAACTGAAAGGCATTGTACACTATATTTACTTGTTTGTCAATACCCTACCGAGTATTGAAAATTATGAATTATTAAGGGTTAAGACCGAAATCGGCACAGCTTTGCCACATTGGCTGGGGTTCTGCGTCCGCGCACGCACCTATATTATCAACACCATTGGCGTCTGCTGGAAATATCGTGCCGGTGTTGGTAACGCCTGTACACGAAGTCAGATTATTAGTGCCATCAGTACTATTGGTACCGGTTGCATCGGCAGATATAACGCTGTTGGTGCCATTGGTAACGGCTCCCTGATACGCACGGATAAAGTTGGAACCGCCATGACTGCCGCCACCGCTTGAGCGCGCATCGAGTGTCGGGCCGAAGTCAGCATTGAGACCGAGGCGCGAGAGAAAAATATTTTTACCGCTTGCGAGATTGATAGCGCCGTACGGAATAGTATCGTTGGCATTACGCGCCTCTACATCAAACGCCCGATCGCTACCTGAAATATTTCCCGAAAGAGATCGTACATCCACAAGACCGCCATTGGAACCGCTCGAGAACGCCTTTGCCGATATTGCACCAAAGCTATCATAGGTACCTTTGCCATGACCTCGCACCGTGATATCTTTTTCTGCCTGCACGCGCACTGCGCCGGGTTTATAGTGTCCTGAGATCCATGAGATGAGTCCTCCCCACATGCTCTTGGTAGAACCACTGTATGAGAAATGCGGATAGAGAGGTTGCGTAGTATTGGCATTGACTGCCACGGATCCGGCAAACGATGCGACATTGATCTTTGGCTGTGATTTTGGATTTGGTGAATTGATAGATGCACGACCCAATACTAAACCGTTGATTTCAATATTGCCTACATCACACGCGAGCAAATTGATAGTGCGCGCACCCGCATGCCTACCCCAATCATCTACCCAACCGTCTTTACCTTGAGTGATGTCTCCGCACCACGCGGCAACCGTGATATTGCCAGGACGCCTCAGTGACGCGCCTTGCTGATTGCGGATCAAACCATTGATCTTGGCATTGTGGCCCGTGTTGATGACGATATCGCCTGCGTCTTGGTTAGTCGAATGTACGATAATCTCTGAACTCGCGTCAGCGACAAGATCACACTTGGTTTTGATCATAATACCCGGCGCGTATTTCGAATTGCCAGTGCCTACCGGCACAGTGGTCAGCGTCACGCCCGATCCAAAATGTATTGATTTGCCGCCGGTATCAAAGATGGCATTCCACCCCGAGGGCGTTGAACTCGCTTTGCTATACATAAAATATGGCTGTAACGCGGGGTCACCAATATACGCAGGTGGGTTTTGATTGAAATCAATCGAGATGTCATTTGCTACCTCAATAACAATAGGCTGACCATCGGGACCGAGCTCGCAGGTCGGGCACTTTTTGTTGTAACTAATACTCAACACTTCTACCACGAGATCGCAACCAAATACTTGACCATTCATTGATGGGTCAAGCTGATAATGTTCGGGCACGGAGTTGGTCTGATCACACTGGCCACGAAAACACGGCGTATGCAGATCAATCACCCAATTGTCTTCGATATCGTTGTCAGATTTTGCAAGGCGCCCGTACGCAATGCTCGATGGCGCATCAGGGTCATGATACGCAGGAATGCTTGTATCGTTGGCTGGCGTATTGTCAGCGGTTTTTGAAAGATACGGGCAAAGCGACGGATAGCAACGAGTAAGGTCATTGGGGAAATGGCTGCAATACTCGCGCTCCTCGGGCGAATCGATGCGCGGTTTTGGTTTTTGTACAATGCGATACTCTACATCATCCAAAATATCCTCGCCCAAAAATGAGTCTGAAAGATTTACTACCAAGGGCTTATAGTGTACTTCGCCGGGAAATACCGTTTCAAACGAAATAATATTTGGCGAGATCGAAAGATTCGCATCGATAGAGACTACCTGCGCGCCTACCTGCACAGTGCTTACCAGTACACCGACGATAATCAACACGCCGAGCGCGCCCAATACTTTTGGCTGTAAAAGTTTTTTCATATTATTGTGTCTCCCCCGTGCTTACTTCTGGCGCTGGCGATTCGGCTACAGGAGCAGGCGCTTCTGGTGCTGGTGCCTCTACTAACGGTGCGGGAGTTTCTTCTGGAGTAATCTCTGCTGGGGGCGTGGACACTTCTGGAGTTTCTGCCGTCTCTGTTACTTCGGTATTTTCAGTAGGAGGTGTACCGTCGTCGCCATTGTTTACGGGCGCTTCTTCCACAATCGCTACTGCAGGCTCTTCAACCTTTGCCTTTTCTTCTTCGGGCGCGATCGTTGCCGCCTCGCTCGCAGGCGTGGGTTCAGAGACTGGAGAAAACTCAGGAGGTGTCAGATCAAGGGTTTCGCGAGACAAGAATATCACCGCGATATCACTAAAAAGAACAGAGGCGTCAGGAGTAAAGAAAAAATTATTTTCCTCGCCGGGCGTACCTTCGGGGTCAATCCAGTTTGAGGAGCCGTCAGGAATGCGTGCAAAAGATTTGTTGTCGCCAGCGACTGCAGTATAGGTATGACTATCGACGAGTACACCGCCGCTACCTACCGGACCACTAAAGAGTCGTACCGTATCACCTGTTGAGTTGTTGAGCTCAAAGTCACCATCACCATCGCGATACACGACAAGGCGTCCATGTGAAGGAATAATCGTATCGCCCGTATTGGTGCGCACGCCATTAATCTCGAGCTCATTTGCATTGCTCGCGTCATAAAGCCACCAGCTTGCCACATCAACTGAGCTGTTGGTTGGGTTAAAGAGCTCTACCCACTCACCATCGAGCGCGCCACCTGCAGTCCCCTGATCAGATCCTGATGGATTTGGTACAAATTCATTGATGAGAATATGCGAAGTCGATTCAAATGGTTGGCGCGGTCCGCAGGAAATTTCAGATGGCAGCTCTGAATAATCGACGGTCACATTGGAATCAAGACGCACCGCTGCGTTAGCATCGGCGTCAGTGCCGGTGCCATGAGCTGCAAATGCCGCCCAAATGGTACGATCTGAATGTACATGGATATCACCATTTGATGCGTAGAGTACTACTTTGCCAAGATCAGAATTATTTGAAGCTGTCTCAATGGCCGCATCGTCACCCGCTACTGCGCCCTTGATCGAGATTAAGAGAAACGCGCCACCATCTATTGAACCGTTGAATGATACATTGGAGCCGATATCAACCGTACCATCAACGACAATTGCTACGAACTTTTTACCAAAGCCATTGTCTTGTGTGATAACAGTATTTGACCCAATATTCAAATTGCCATGAATATAGATCGGGCCTTTGACGAGTAGCGTATTACCACTACCAAAGGTCACATTGCCCATGATTTCGGTAGGACCCATCTGAATACCCACGGTATTGTTCGGGAAGTTAAAGCTCCCTGCGATAGCGCCACCATCAGCCGCGCGTGCTTTCCATTCGCTGATCATGACATCAGGCAGGTTTGCGGTGCTGGCATTTTCCAAAATATCTTCTGACACATTGATGCCGTCATCAACCTGATCAGTCGAGGTAGCACTACCGTTGATAGCCACATTAGACGCGCCCGTGGTGCGTTCGATATCATCGTTTGAACGCGCATCACCGTTGATAGTGACATTGGACGCGAGAGCGATATCATCATTGTTCTCGGAGATCGCGCCTGCCGCTTGTACCGCGAGTCCTGATGTCCAGTTGATTGTCTTTGGGCTGCACATAAAGGCGCTCTCAGCATTGAAAAAATCTACCGCTTCAGTCTCGGTACCTGAAATCACCACATTGACTGTCTTGGGGCTAATATAATCCCATCCGTCGCGCGACTCTTCTTCGAGCGTATAAATATCGGGTGCGAGACCAGCAAATGAATAATATCCCTGCGCGTTAGTCACCGTTGAGGTCGCAAAAGTTGAAGTGGCGATTTGAATCTGCCAACCAGCTATTGGAAAATCACCGGGTGTGAGCGTGCCCGATCGATCAACATCGTGATACTTAAAGCCCTGCACCATACCCGCGGTATGTGGGAATGTATATATTTCTGTCGTTACAAAACTACCATGCGCGTCACTGCCCGCGCCATCACACGCAATCGCTTTGATGACGGTGTCTTGTGTGACCTGCAAAGGGCCTTGCGGCTTTGGCCCACCAAAGGTATCTCCGCATACGGGGTCAGGTGCACCGAACGGATCTGCAGTGAAAGTGAGTGTATAAAAAATATGCGTCGCGTCAGTGTCACTATCGTCAATGATGATATCAACGGGTTCGATGTACTCGCCACCGGCAGGCGTGACGACAGGTGGATCGATGCGTGCCACCTCGGCCTTTACATCAACGACATGCGCCTCAAATGCCACGAACGCGTGCGCGTTTGCCAACACTAAGGTGACCGCCAAGAAGCCCGCGAGAAGTTGTTTCTGAATAGTAAGAAAAACGCGAAACGCGCCACGTGAATTACGCTCAAAGATTTCAATCTTTGAGCCCCGAGGTTTGATTTTTTTTATGTCTGACATAATCACGATGCGCTTTGGCATAGCTTAGCGTTGAGATGCATACATAGTAATGTGCCCGAGGTACGGGATTCGAGCATTCTTGCCCCATACCTGATGTGTGCGACCTACTACATCTTCATACTTTACGGGGTCGTCTTCCGTAAAGTTTGCGTCGCCCTTCGTCACCAGCGTGTTCTCTCCCAATCTCACCACACGGTGGATGGTAAACCCACTCGGGTTTTTCCATACCACAATGTCACCGATGCGTAGATCACCCTTGCCTACGCCTTCGATAAAGACCAAATCTCCCGTGTGGAGTACCGGCCACATCGAGCCCGAGGTAATCGCGGCCATAGGATACGGCGTATGCAGATACCACGAGAGAAATCGCGGCAACCCAAAGAGCACGCCAGCCACAATGGCAACATACACGGCAAGATTGAGGAGAAAAAAGAGCGCGCGCTTCATAATCAGGACTTAAAAGAATGGTGCGGGAATCTTAAAGACGAATACCCGACCAGTGTATTTCGTACCGACTGGCGCTGAAGCAGGCATATAGACCGTAAACTCGACCTGTTGCTCTTGGCCTTTTCGAAGAATAAAATTATTTTTCTCAAGCGTCATAAGACCGCTGATTGATCCGAGTCGCAATACGCTGACAAACATCGGCACCGGTGTTGAATTATTTATCGTCACCGTGCGCGCTGACCGCGTACCTTGTGAGAGATCGCCAAAATCAAGTTTTTCGGTAGTGGGGTTTACGCCGACTCTTCCTTGTCCTTCTATCACGCGCACTTCTGCCTGATACTTGTTGGCATCAAGTGTGACATAAAATACGAAGAGGAAGACGACAAGAAATATAATGCCTAAGATTTTTTCATGAGTCTTGAGCTTCTCGCCCGTCTTGCGTTCCCACCAGCCCTTTTTTTTCTCTGGTTCCGAGCTATCAAGGTTCCAAATTTCTTCTGCCATAATCTGTATGTTGAGAGACTTCTTAACCTATGCACCGCCGCGCCGATCAGTGCCTCTATGATAACCACAGAGATATCTCTCGCCCCGCCTCCCTTGGAAAACCCAAAGAAAGCGCGGGCCAAAGATTTAGGATTAGTAAATTTTGGTGACTTCAACCCAGAGATCACAGCCCAAGACCTCGTGTTCGAGGCTCGGCGGCAGCATAAAGTCATCTGGATCAGCTTCTGGATTTTTTGAGTGAACAAAATCTGCCCAGTCTTGCGCGCAGAATCCGTTGAAGCACGGTACCGAAAGATCAATCGTCCAGGTATCTGACGGGTCGTTGCCGACCGTGTTACCCGGCGTGTTGAACTTTACGATAGTCCCTGTCGCTGACTCGAGCTCCGGATTGTGAAATGACGGAAGCCCGTGGTCATTGAACTTGTTTTTGCCCGTGCTGGGATTGTTGTCAGGATGCTTTGAGAGATACGGACACAGCGTTGGATAGCAGTTTACATAAAATGCGTCCCACGCTGGCGTGCTCGTCGCATATCCGCGGTAGAGCGGATCAGGAATGTTGTGGTGGCACCAATCACGCGCCTCCTCAACACCTGCACTGGCCACAAAAGATTCTTTCGGCTTTGGCTTCTGCTTGATTACATAGTCAACCTTTCCTACTCGCTGCTGCGTGGTCTCAGAAAAAGACTGGCTGAATGCGATAAAGAAAGACGACTCGAGATATTCTTGCGGAAAAACCGTGCCGAATTGAAGCGATTGAGGATGCACATAGAGCGCGTTCTCAATCTTTGCGGTCACATTGATGACATGCGCTTCAAACGCAGCAAAAAGGGGTAGGGTGACGATCGCCACCCCCAAAGCTCCTACCGCTACAAAGATTTTGCTTTTCATAAGAGTTTAGGTACCCCTTTAAACTGTTAATAGATTTAGTTGTCTGTTGGAGTTTCGCTCACGCCGGTTACCTCAACCCAGAGATCGCAACCAAACACTTTGTGTTCGTTTGAGATTGGCTGAGTGTAGGCTGCTGGATCTGCGTCAGGGTTTACACCATGAACAAAATCAGCCCAGTCTTGTGCGCAGTAACCGCCAAAGCAAGGTACTGCAAGGTCAATCAACCAAGTGTCTTTGACATCGTTGCCAATCTTTGAAAGACGGCCACGAACTTCAGTCCAAGTGATAGTTGATGAAGCGGCATCGATAACCCATGGTGCATGGAATGATGCAAGAGCGCCATCTTCATATCCGCCCTGTGCAAGCTTCTCTGAATGCTTTGAGAGGTATGGGCAAAGGTTTGGAAGAACACCCCAAGTCTCGGCCTGTGCAAGCTCGCGAGGTGCAGAACCACAATCAACCCATGGCTTGCCGTCTGCGTCAAACTTGATGTGACCAGTGCCGGTAAAATCATGAACGCCATTGTGATCTGCATCTGAAAGATCAATCACGGTGCCATTCTGTGAAGTGATTGCGCACTTCGGCTTTTGGCGAATCATGTACTCTACATCGTCAACACGGTCTTCGTCCTTAAATGATTGAGAAAGCTCAATCATGACGGGCTTCTCAAGTTTTTCTTGTGGGAACACAGTACCGAAATTGAGAAACTGCGGATCAACTTTGAGCGCGTTCTCAATCTTTGCGGTGACATTGATGACATGGGCTTCGAATGCTGCAAACAACGGAAGGGTTGCGGCAGTGATTGCGATAGCGCCAAGTCCTAATACGATTTTTTTCTTCATAATATGATAAGTATTTTATGACTTAGCTAAATAATATTTTCGCGCATCTGTATCTTGTATATCGACCTTTGTCATCCGTGCCCCTTAGATGCGCTCGGGCTTCGGAATTGTTTGCTTTTAATTTTGACCGAAAGTAATTCCGGCCAAATCCCCGCCCCTCTCTTTTTGAGACTGGGGGCGGAGTTTGGCTACAACTAGTCTTCGCAGTTTACGATGTCTGCAAGCGTTGTGTTGAGAGTACCAAAGTCACCTGCAAAGTAGTGATCTTCACCACTTGCGATAGTCTTCAGATAATCTGCGTCTACACCACTTCCAACACCGACTACATAGATTTCAATGCCTGCTGCCTTGGCTGCGGTTGCTGCTGCCAAAGCTTCTGCATCGGCCTCTCCTGCACTGCAAGAGCCGTCAGCACAGACATTTGGTATGCCGTCGGTTACGATCACCATAAAGTCTGGCGCATCAGCTCGGTCGCGAATACTTTCGAGCTCGAGCTTTGCCTCATTGATACCAGCGGTCATATTTGTCGAACCGCTTGAGACTAATGTGTCGATTGCCGCCTTCACCAATACTTCATCATCAGTCAAAACCTGATCTAAGGTTCCGAGTGAAGCAAAGCTTGATTGGCCTGCGTGCGGTCCATCAAGAGCAAGTACCAAGGCATCAACGAACGCCTTGAGGGCAGTTCTGACTGCTGCCATGTTGGTACTGCCGATGCTACCTGATCGGTCAACAACCAGCATCAAGTCAATTTTCTTGTTGCAACCAAGGCCTGGAAGGCTGATGCCTGTTACTTCTACCCAAAGATCACAACCGAAAATCTTGTGTTCGTTTGCGATTGGTTGGGTATAGGCTGCTGGGTTTGCGTCAGGGTTTATGCCATGCACAAACTCTTCCCAATCTTGTGCGCAGTAACCACCAAAACATGGTACGGCAAGGTCAATGGTCCAAAGGTCTTTGGTGTCTTTTTGAGACTTTGCGAGGTGACCCTTGGTGTCATTCCATACAATGCCATTTTCAATGATTGACCATGGCTTGTGGAACGAATCCATATGACCATCGTTGAGCGCGCCAACGGTGTTGGTCGCATCTTGGTCGTCTTTGCCATCAGGATGCTTTGAAATGTATGGGCAAAGCATTGGAAGAGCGCCCCAAGTCTCGCCTTGTGCAAGCTCGCGAGGTGCAGGACCACAGTTAACCCATGAAGTTTCAACTGCATCGGTAGCTGGGTTGTCACCAACTACCACATGGCCAGTGCCCGTGTAGAGGTGATTTTTGCCATCTTGATCGAGGGTTGCATCAAATGAGGTGCCCCCAAGAGTCGTGATAGCGCACTTTGGCTTTTGGCGAATAATATAGCTGACATCGTCTACGCGATTTTCGTCCAAGAACGACTGCGAGAGATTGATATCGAGCGACTTATCGAGGTGTTCTTGTGGAAACACCGTTCCGAAATCGAGGTAACCGAGCGGTACATTGAGGGCATTTTCGATCTTTGCGGTGACATTGATCACATGCGCTTCAAATGCGGCAAAAAGCGGAAGTATCGCTACTCCGACTGCCAGTGCTACGGCTCCAGAAAGAATTTTTCTTTTCATGCCGTTAATAAAGCTTATAACTGATAATATTTTCTCGGCCATGCACTCGCATGCGCTGCCGTTCAAATTTCAACCGGGGGTTAGCTGGCACTCAAATCTCACGGATACCGCTCGACAAGTCGAATAGTATTCCATGAGACTGGCGCAGGCGCCAGCTCACCTCCGGCAAAAATCAAAAAGGCGCGGGCATCTGACATTGACCGAAAAACCTGCGCCATATTTTTGTTAAGGACAAAGCGACAGTGCTCGCCTCGAACCATTCTTAACAAATCAATAAAGTAAGTGTCAAGAAAAAATACAAAAAAACTTATCCACTTTTGTGGATATCGGTAAATATGTTGCCTACACGCGCAAAAACTTCTCTTGACTGATTTACTATTTTTCAGGATTGCGTTTTTTTGAGACCACATAGGACAGAAGTTGGCAAATATCTTTTTGCAAAATATTTACTTCGTGTAGGGTCATTCCTACTCCTGCGCGACTTCATTGTCAATCCTTGACGAGTAAGGCATCATAGGTGATATGCAAAGCTATGTGATTGCGACACTTTTGGGCATCGTGCAGGGGTTTACTGAATTTTTGCCCGTATCATCCACCGGACATCTCATCATCTTTGAAAGTTTTTTTGGTATTGCCGCAGCTGATGCCGTACCGTTTGATGTCGCCGTACACCTTGCGACAGTCCTTGCGGTCATCTGGTATTTTCGCGCTGATTGGTTGCATCTCATAAAATCATTTACTTCGCGCATCGATACGCGTGGCAGGCAGCTCCTGCTCAATATCATCTTGGGTACTATACCGGCCGGTATCGCGGGTATTTTATTTGAAGATACCATCACCAATACCTTTCGTACCTCTCTTGCGGTCGCCATAGGGCTTATCGCGGGTAGCGCGCTGATAGCGGGTGCCGAATATATGCGCCACCGCCGTAATCACGATAGCGGTATGATCTTGCCATACGAGGGGTTTATCATCGGTATATTTCAAGCGCTCGCACTCTTTCCGGGCATTTCTCGTTCAGGGGCAACGATTTCTGGAGGTTTACTCCTCGGCAAAACGCGTGTTGAAGCCACTCATTATTCGTTTTTACTCTCTACACCTATCATCATTGCCGCCAGTCTCAAGACAATTGTCGCGCGACCCGAGATAGTTATTACGGGACCCAATATCTTTGGCTTTATCGCCGCGTTTGTATCAGCCATCGCCGCTATCAACCTGATCACTAAAATAGCCGAGCGCTCAACGCTGATGCCGTTTGTGTACTATCGCCTCGCACTCGCGGGCGCCATCATCATCACACTCGCGCTCTAGCGTGAGCGCCTTTTGTGTGCCAAATACTCACGCCCTACATGAAATACGCCCGGCAACATCGAGACCGTGATGATCACTAAAATAATCGGTATCAGATACTGATCAACGCCCGGCACAAACGCACCCAAGAAATACCCGATGAGCGGCATACCGATAGCCCACAACACCGCGCCGATAATATTATAAAACAAAAAAATTGGGTAATGCATATGCCCTACGCCCGCCACGATAGGCGCGAAGGTACGGATCACAGGAGTGAAGCGCGCGAGCACCAAGGTTTTGGCGCCGTGTACTTTGTAAAATTCTTCGGCCCTGCGGACATGGTCTTTGTGAAAAAAAATCGAATCATCTTTTTTAAAAATACGCGGGCCCACGCGCCTACCAAATGCGTAGCCCACATTGTCACCCAAGATGGCCGCAGAAAATACTAGCGGTACCAAAAACCAAATATTGAGCAAACCTTGCGATGCCAAAAATCCAGCGGTAAACAGTAGTGAATCCCCCGGCAAAAAGAAACCGACAAAGAGTCCTGATTCGGCAAATACAATAGCAAAAAGGCCAATGTATCCGGCCGTCTTAATCAAAAAGACTGGTTCGAGAAAACCCATAGAGTAGCTTTCTTAGTGTAGCAGGAAAAGATTTTTGAGAAAACAAAAACCCTCCCGCAACTGCGGGAGGGTTTTTGTTGCTGATTTCCGCTTAGCGGCGGAAGCCGCCGCCTCCACCACCGCCACCTCCGCGAGGTTGACGATTGCGGTTGCAGTCGCGACAGAAGATGCGGCCGTAGGTTCCATCGTCACGCTTTGTGGGCGCAAACGGAAGCTCGGTCACTGCATTGCCACAGCTTGCGCAGGTGATTCCCAATGATGTAACATCGTGGATCTCACGCGCTGGTCGTTGCATATCCATGTGAATGTGCCGTTGCCTAGTTTTCCTTATAATCCTCCTTCGAGCTAGGCAAACGACTTCTTGTTTCTCAAACTCTGAACATTGCCTAATCGTTGAGTGCGTCTACTATGCTATATTTCGCCCTTGCGTGCAAGCACTATCTTTGTGAATATCGCGCCCAGAAACAACCCGCCAAAACCCCATAGCGCAAAAGACTTATCGCCACCTGCCTCTTGTGCTGGCTGCACATCGAGCAAATAATCTGATGCGCTCATGACTTTCGTAGGACTATCCACAAACGCAAAATCGATATAGATCTCATGGAATCCTACCTCACGAAAGGTATACGAGTACCCAAGCGTCGAGCGCTCGGCTTTGATGTTTTTTTCTTCAAAAATAAACTGCGGCTCGTCGCCCGGACTTGCAAGCCGTGCTACACGCAGATTGATGATCGCGTCTTTATCGGATACATTGCCTGACGCAATATCAGATATTGAGATCAACAATTTGGTAGGCACGCCCATGCGTGGTGTAAACGGCGCGCGCGACATACTGACAATGTATGTACCATCAACTACGCGTTGCTCACCACCATGCGCGCCCGCTACTAGTGGAAGGGCGAGCATGAGTGCGAGTAATATTTTTTTCATTAGTATTCCTTGCCCGTCATGAATGGCACTTTTTCAGGGCCCTTATCACGATACCGATCAATAAAATCTTGTACGCGTACAGTGTCAAAACTGCCATCGGCGTTGAGATTAAACGAATCAAGATGATTCCATGCCGCCAAAGCTACATCGGTTTCATTTGCGGCACGCACCGAGACTACCATATAGGTGTTTTTACGAGCAAGCTCTTTGAGCGCTTCTTTTGTGGCATCAGGAATACTTGGCTTGTATGAAATCCAAATACGACCATGCTCGAGTGAGTGCACCACGCCCTCCTCTGGTAATTCTTTGTCATAGATACCATCGCGCTGGGGGTCAGGCCAATGTGGACCTGATACGGGTGGGTTTGATTTCCAAGTGGTAGTCTTCTCGCCCTCTTTGGTGTGGTCTTGCCCACCGTCTTCGATAGTGCGTGAGTAATCGGTACCAAGCTGACGCTCCTCTGGCATTGATTGATAGACAAAATATCCACCACCGACGACAAGTAAAATAACAATGACCCCAAAGCCAATCTTTTTGACCTTGCGCATCTGTACGCGGCGTAGCGCTACGGCATCACGCGCGGCGCGCTCTGCGGCACGCTGATCTTTTTTGGTAGAACCTTGTTCCGGTGTGTTTTGATTTTGAGGTTGTGTTTGTTCGTTTTCCATAGAGACTAGTATAGAAAATCACGGGCCAAAAAGCGAGTTTTGTTTTTTGACGCGGGGTTTTTTGCCAAGCGGTTTGAGGGCGCGCTCTGCCTCTGCACGATACAGACAATATTGGCAGCCGACACCTGACGCGGGCAAAACATCACTCGAGAGCGTTTTATGAATCTCTTTGATGGTGCGCTCGAGCCATGAATCATCACCCGTATACGGGATAATCTTTACATCAAACTCAAGCTTGGCATCAAACGCGGCACGATCACGCTTGCCGTTGGCGTAGACAAAATAGCCCGTATCAGAAACTTTAAAACCCACGCGGCGCAGGAGCCACTGGTAGATTTCCATCTGCCGCTTGTAACCATCTTGCCAGTCAGCATCAAGCGTCACTTCACCCTCTTTGCTCGTAGCTTTGTAATCAACGACATGGAGCTCACCTTTGGGATTAACCCAAATATCATCAACTGCACCCGTGATGATAAAATTGGTCGCTGGGTGGTGGTATTGCACACCCACAAAGTTTTCGCGCCACCGGCCCATCTCTGGATGGTCAAATGGTATAGCATCAACACCGTATGACTCCATGAGTGGGTGCGCGCTTCCCTTGGCGCGATGCACATCAAATTCTTTTTTGAGTAAATGATCTACCGCGCTGTTGAGGTTAAATGGATACCCGTCAGGCTCACTGACACCCAAGCGACGGTCAAGATACGAACAGCGCTGGCAACGCATATAATTTTCGATCTTTGAGCGCGAAAATCGAAAAGGCGCTGCGGATGCGGGATCGTAAATATTTGATCTGCGTTTGACGGCCATCAGATTGATTTATGATCAGCAAGCACCTGCTCGGCGTGCTCTTTGGGTTTGACCTCGCTATATATCTTAGCGATTTTGCCTTCGGGATTTATGAGAAACGACATGCGGCGCGTGCCCATATAGGTACGGCCCATAAACTTTTTTTCACCCCACACGCCGTAGGCCTCTACCATCTTTTTGTCTTCATCAGCCAACAGTGGAAATGGCAATTGAAACTTTTTGGCAAATTTTTCGTGTGAGGTAATCGAGTCAGTAGAAACGCCCACTATCGCTATCTTTGATTTTTTGAAATCAGTAGCGTTGTCACGAATAGCACAGGCCTCAACGGTGCATCCCGGGGTATTGTCTTTCGGATAAAAATAAATAAGCAACCACCTGCCTGCATATTCTTTGAGTGAGTGATTGACGCCTGATTGGTCGGGCAAATTAAATACTGGTGCTTTTGATCCTTCTCTAATCGTATGTGCCATGATCTCTAGTGTAGCGAGATCAGCGAAGAAAACCAACCCGAGCGAATGCCGCCCCTCTCAAGACGCCCAAGCTGCGTGACGAGCATACGGTGACGCTGTGCTTCTCTCTGGTATGACTTGCCACGCAAAATCTTGATATCAATGCGGTCATTGACCCGGCCTATCTCGTGTACGATGCTTTTGTGAAGTTGTGTTTTGCTCATATGATTGTTAACGATATTTTCTGATAATGCCGGTGACGACCGCGCCTATGTTGAGTGACTGTTCTGCAAATATTGGTTTAAAATTTCTATTGGCAGGTTCGAGATAGGTAGTGCCGTTTTTCTTTCGTAAATATTTCATAGTCCACCCGCCATCAATCTCCGCTATCACGATATCCCCTTCCTTTGCTTGCTTGCCATGCTCGGCTACCACCAGATCACCATCGCGTATACCCGCATCAATCATCGAATCGCCTTTTACGGTCAGTACATAGGTGCGATCTCTATTTCTAATCAAAAGCTGATCGATGCTGATCATCTCGGCGGCTTCTTCGGCGAGCGATGGAATACCGGCCTCTACCACACCGAGCATGCGTACTTCGCCAAGCATGCGAGTTGGCACCAAGCGGCCTTGCGAGTCTTTGTCGAGCACACCCATATCAATCAATTTATCAATCACTTTTGATGCGGCGTTTTTTGATTTGAACCCGAGGAGGGTCGCGATCTCGCCGTAGCTCGGCATGCGCCGATTGCCCTCATAAAAACTCATGATTTTTGATTTGTATTGCTCGATGCTCATGCATATATCATAGGTGAACGCTCGTTCACCACACAAGTGCTTGGCGCCAAAAAGCTGTGGACAACGAAAATATCTTTACAAAATAAGCAAAAAATGATTTGGTGAAAACGGAGGTGGCCATGTCTGCGAAACTAATTAGACTTGATCCAGAGCGACGCGACCCCAACCGCACCTACGGCGTACCCGAGACACATACGCGACGCGTCATACCCATCAGTGAGCGGCGACAAAGCGCGCTGGCAAAGATCGCCAAAGCGCAGACTAGCAACAACCGCATGCTGTGGGTGGTGATAGCGCTACTTATCTTGCTGGCGGTGATGATCTCGATGACGCTCTACCGCGTATCAAACGCACCCGCGCTCGTGCGCCCTACGCGCGAGACGCCCAGCATCCAGACCCTACGGAGACACATCCGCGGGGTCATTTTTTATATTGACAAAAGAGTAAAAAACAGGTAAGATATTTTCTGAACTCAGAACCTTGGAGGAAGTATCGTGTTGTTGCAAGTTCTTGGATTCGTTGCGGTCTGTGGTGCGTCACTGTTTGGCCTCGGCTACTTCGTAGCCAACGCCATCGAACAATCAAACGAAGAGATCTGGGAGTACAACAAGGAGGAGTGATGACCGTGGCAATGTGGGCTGGTGTCGTCGTCGCGGTGGCGCTGGTGCTACTGCTCGTGGGCGCGCTTCTTTCAAATAGACAAGATCGCAAGCGCTCTGGCGGAGTAGACTGATGATCGTGAAGATCATCCTAGGCGGCACCGTAATGGCACTCCTCGCCGTTGGCCTTGGCCGACGCATCAAACAAGCCGCCAAAGACCTCGAAGTCTTGGCAGACCAAGAGTACAAAGAACGCGAAGAGCGCCTCGGGCGCACCAAACCCCCGCAGCACTAGCAAGTGCTCGGGGGGATTTTTTATATAGACAGCACAATAAGATATATGATACACTAACTTTGCACTAGGAATTAGTATATATGCCTAAAATAAAAGAAACTTCCGAAAAACGGAGACCTACCAGCTTCGCGCTTAAACCAGCGATGAGCCGCCTTGTCACAGAACGCGCAAAAGTATGGAAGCGAAGCCGCTCTTCATATCTCGAAGAGCTTATACTTGCGGAATCTGGTAAAGCGTCAACTATTCCATTGCGCCCTATCTCTACCCGCACGCCAACATCTACCGAATTGCAGGCGATCAAAAAAGGCCGCGCATCAGAGTCCATGACTATTGATGACTTCTTTGCTCATGTGGAATATCTCGCTTCGCAAAAGAGCGGCAAAAAATATCGCTAAAGCTCCACAAAAAGAGCGCGAGCATATGGAACATGCGATCCGAGACATGTATGCGGATCCGCTCGCTGGTGATACGATAAAGCTCAAAGGATTAGAGACAAGCTATCGGCGCAGGGTTGGCGCTTGGCGTATTCTTTTTGACCTCTATACGAAAGACTGTCTTGTCGATATTACCGCAATCGAGCGACGTGCTTCTACCACCTACCGAAAACGATAAATATAGACAAACAGGCGTTTGTATGGCACTAATATATCGAACTTGATCTTCAACAACGAGAGCGAAGAGCTCTCCTGACAAAGGAAAGGATAGAGATCATGAACTCGAACGCAAAGCGACCGACCGGCAAGATGGACATCTGGGCGATGCTCAACCACACGGCGATCCTACTCGCCTTCCTCATCGGCTTCCTCGCCGACAACGCGGACTGCCGTTTCCAGTCTTACTAGCGCGGGGTGTAGAAGCTACTCAAACACCTTCCAAGATACGCTTCAGATCTCCGAAGTGGCTCTCCCGTTCTCCGAACCCCTCGCGTACCCGCTCACCATCGGCCTCGCACCCTGATCGTCGCGCACAGCGCGACTCACGCCAACCGGCAACACCGGTTGGCATTTTTTTATTCAAAATTTACTTTTGCATCGAGCGCATCTGCCCACAGCTTGTATCCAGCATCACTCGGATGAAAAAGATCGCTCGCATAATATACATACGGCTCATCGCGAAACTGCGTACCACCAAGCGCATAAATATCGATATGCGTTATTTTTTTATCACTCGCAACGCGCGCGGCAAGCACACTTAGTTTGGGACTTTTAGTCGCCCAATATTTACGCAGTGGATACGGCACTATCAGCACATCGCCCAAATCACCCGGGGTCAGCAGCACTACACGCTTTGCTTTTTGTGATACCGCGCCAAGCGCACCTGACAAGTCTCGTTCAACACTCGCCCACTCGGTACCATGCGTCACATCATTGCCACCTATCGATATGATGGCAAGGTCACTGTGCCCCATACTCTCAATCTGACGCGCAAGGTCAGCGGTGCGCGCGCCTACCACACCTTTATTTTGTACATCAAAAGAATAGTTGTTTTTGTGTCGTTCTAAAAATTGATAGTGATAGGTTTTAGTATAGCCACTCGCTCCTGTACCTACCGCCGTACTATCACCCAAAATTGTGACTGATAGTTTTTTCTCGCCACCTGCAATCACATAATCTTGCCGAGGGGTTGAGCTCATGAGCAACTTCGCGCGTCGCAAATAAAACCAAAAACGCGCGCCAGACGCGAGTGTATAAACTACCAAAAATATAATAATCGCCTTGAGTATCATTTAGAGAAGTATATATCCTTCAGCTCGTAACTTTTTTTCTTTGACGCGCGTGCCACCCATACTATATCCGCCTATCTTGCCGTCAGTGCGTATCACCCGATGACACGGAATCCGTGGGCTGCGATTGGTGCCGATGATATTACCCACCGCACGCTGTGCACGCGGGCTACCCGCGCGACGAGCTACCTCGCTATAGGTGAGCACCTTACCCCGAGGAATCTTTTTTACTATTGCAAAAACTTTATCGCGAAATGTCACCTATCTATTGTGACTCAAGAAAGGCGATGAGTAAACGCATGGGCTCACCGGTTGAACCCTTGGCCAAAAAATCGCCTTCCGCAGAACTCATACGCGGCGCCATATCGATATGCACCCACGGCGTACCTTTGATAAATTGCCACAAAAACATTGCGCCCTCAATGGCGCCTGCTCCGCGCGTTTTGCTCGAATTGGTCACATCAGCAAAGGTGCCCTTGATCATGCTCTCGTATTCTTCCCACAGTGGAAACGGCCAGACATAGTCGCCAGACTTTTCACCGAGCTCGCGTATTTTTTTCTCAAGTATTTCGTCAGTGGCAAAAAATGCTGACGCTTTTTGCCCGAGTGCTACTTGGGCCGCACCTGTCAGTGTGGCTACATCGATAACAACTTCGGGTTTGTAGCGTTTTGAATATTCAAGCGCGTCTGCGAGTACCACGCGGCCTTCGGCATCAGTGTGGCCGATCTCAATCGTCTTGCCATTCATAGTACGCAATACATCACCCATACGATAACTTCTACCTGACGGCATATTTTCTGCGGCAGGTACGAGCGCCACAATATTGCGCTTCACACCCAGCTTGGCTGCAGCAGTAATCGCATGGATGACAGCCGCCCCTCCTGACATATCCATATGCATCTCTTCCATCGACATACCCGGTTTGAGATTGAGCCCTCCTGTATCAAAAGTGATTCCTTTGCCGACGAGCACGATAGGTTTTTGCCCCAACTCGCCTGCCATATACTCCATCACGATAAACTTTGGTTCAGAGTCTGATCCTTTGCCAACGCCAAGAATACCGCCCATGCCCAAAAGCTCCATCTCGATCACACCGAGTACCTGCACATTGATATCCGTATCGTCTGCCGCGTCCATCGCCGCCTTGGCGAGTACTGCGGGCGTCATCTCACCTCCCGGCGTATTGGCAAGCTCACGCATTTTATTTATCTCGCCAGATATAATCTGACCCCTACGAAAACCTTCGCGCATGTCTTTGCTTTTGGCGCCTTTGATAGTTATTTTTTCTACGAGATTCCAACCTTCTTTGGGTTTGGTTTTGTAGCGGATAAACTCAAAGTTTGCGAGCTGCATGTTGATAGCCGCCATCTGACCAACATCGCGTATGGGAAGTGCCAAGTTTGCAAACGCAAAGTCATTCATATCTATTGCTAACTGTTTGATGCGGTTTTGCTTGGCGATTGTGATCACGCGGCGAAAGAGTGTCTGGAGCTTGCGGCGCGTCATCTTTTTGAATGCATCTACACCAATACGAATCTCGCGGCTACCCGTTTTGGTACGCGTAACCTCGGTGTCTTTTGACTCAACGGGCACCACACGGGCAATATCCTTGCCCTTAGGAAGCTGGTCGGCAAAGCTAAAAGTGATTGACTTCATCGCCATAACCCTAGCAGGTGGAAGGGCTTTTTTCAATATGGTAGAGTAGTCGTATGCCAGAGGTACTTGCGGTGATTTTACCCTTCTCAAAGCTCGCGCGTGAATTATATTTCACCGATGTTTTTGATGTACTCATGGTCACCGTCATCATGTACGCGGGACTCATGCTCTTTCGGCGCACGCGATCAAACTCGGTATTTGCGGGTATCGCGATCGTAGTCGGTATTTATGCCTTCTCGCAAGTATTCAATCTCTATCTAACCTCGCTCATACTCCGCGCATTCTTTGGCGCATTCATCGTAGTGCTCGTAGTAATCTTTCAGGATGAACTGCGTAGGTTTTTTGAATTTCTCGCACTCCTTGGCACGCGCCGCGAACAGCGCGACGAAGCTATGGAAGTCTCGCCACTCATCAACAGCTTGTTGCAGGCCGCGACTAACCTTGCGTATCGCAAGATTGGCGCACTCGTCATCATCGCTGGCGCGGAAAATATCGACCGGCATGTTGAAGGTGGGCGTGTGGTTGACGGCATCGTCTCACAAGAACTACTCGAGAGTATTTTTGATCCGACCTCACCCGGACATGATGGTGCCGTCATCATCAGACACAATCGTATCGCCATACTGGGCACGCACCTGCCGCTCTCGCATGATTTCGATCAAATAGGCAAATTTGGCACGCGACATGCAGCGGGCCTGGGTATCGCCGAACGCTCTGACGCGCTCGCACTCATCGTATCGGAAGAACGCGGGCAGATATCAATCGCGCAAAACGGTAAGCTCGAAACCTTTGATGACATCGGCAAAGTAGAAGATAGAATGCGAGATTTTTTCCGTGTAAAATTTCCGCGCGAGGCCTCACCCATTTGGCACAATATCGTACGCAGAAATACGAAAGAAAAAGTGGGCGCACTCGCGATCTCTCTGGTTCTTTGGTTTTTCTTGGTGTACCAAACGGGTACGATTAGGCGTGATTTTGTTGTACCCATCACCTATCGCAATCTGAGCGAAACGCTGGTGGTAGAAAACTCAAACCCCAAAACGATCACGATCACACTCGAATCGCGCGGACGCGCGTTTGACCAACTTGACCCTGCATCACTCGAAGTATTGGTTGACGCAATCGGGTTTGCTCCCGGCAAACGAAAACTAGTCATCGATGACAATATGGTCAAACGGCCTCTGACCTTTTCAGTCATCTCACTCTCCCCGCCAAACATCCAGCTGACCATCGGCAAATCTCCTGAAGTAATAGAAGTCAATCTAGTACCCGAGCGCCCCTAGCGCGTCATTGACAACCCTCCCGCGCGGGGGTTTACTTGACATGGAGAAGGAACCGCGAGGTTCCTTTTGTGTTTAGAACCTTTCAAGCCAAGTAATATGGAGGGGATGTGAAAAAAGAGGGCCTCGCAACCAACAGCGCCCGAGCACGGCTTGCCAAGCTCATACCACCGCAGTACTGTGCTCATCTGCCTGACGCAGATTACCGCGCCATACGATTCTACCGGCACCCGAACGTCCGCGTCCTCGATGACGTAGCGCATGACCAGCTTGAGCTGGAAAAAGGCGTGATCGTCATCATGTGCCCTGACGGCGACCGGTTTTTGGGTGGACTCCTGTCTATCGCAGGCATGTTCGCCACCAAGCACCGGTGGAGCACGCGCATCGCAAGCTGGATGAAGCGTACCTCGCTACTCTTCATCTGGGCGTTCCTGTACATCTACCCACGCATGCACGTGATGAGCTGGCATGCGGGCGCGCACCGACTGGTACGCGGATCACGTACCAACATCCAAGGCCGCGCGACCGACAAGGACCTGCTCGCCGAAATCATGGACGCGATCGCGCTCAAGGGCATCTACCAGATCGTATTGTTCGACCACTGCTCATGTCTCAAGCTCGCCAAGCACAAGTTCACTATCGATGAGCAATTCCATGACCTCATCGTCGCTCGCGACCGGATCGTCGCCGAATACGAAAGAGTCCGTACGGCAGAAGCCGTCAGACTCGCCGAAAATGGTGAGCTGGAAAAGGCGACATCTCTTCCGCGGCTCAAGGTGACCTGCATGTGTCAGGTCGACTACGGCAAAAAGTCCGGCTGGTGGCGACGGCGCAAACTCCGCACCTACTACCTCGATCCCAAGCAGCTCACGGAAGTCGATGCGACGAAAGTCGATCCGAGGCGCAACCCCAAGATCGCCGACGTTCTCACCGAATACATCATGGCCGCCTAGGCGACCACAACGCACAAGGCCCACGCAATAGTATTGCATGGGCCTTTTTTCTTTTTCTGCTAAGTATTATTGATACTCGTGCGCGACGTTGAGATCAAACCCGAGCTTTTCGAGCGCATCGGCGGTATGAGGAAATACCTGATCATTTTTTTCGAGCCTCTTGAATGCATGACTCTGACGCAAGATATGAATCGTTAAATCATTGGCTCCGGTGATATATACTTTTCTGCCGCGTTGCTCGATGATTGAGATAATTTCATCAAACGCGTCAACTCCATCAAGATCGACGAAATACAATTCTCGCAGACGCAAAATGATATTTTCATACCCATTGAGATTGAGTTCAAATCGCGAGATGTGCGCCTGACTATCAACATAGGTCAAATGCCCCTTGATAGAATATACCAGCGTGTGAGAGTTTTGTGTGATCTGGCCAATGTCATGACCAGAGAGCCGGCCTACGATTTTTTTGTTGGTATCGTTGATTACAAGATCAAACTGACCGCGCGAGAGCGTATCAAGAAAGAGTACGAGCGACACCGCAGCACCCACCAAGATACCAGCGATTGGATCTTCATAAATAGTGATGCTGGCGACCACAAGCGAGATGATAAAACTCTTTTTATCAATCACCCACATGCGGCGGAAATGCTCGCGCTCAACCATACGCACCGCGACTGTCACCAATATCGCCGCGATTACCGCGAGCGGTATATATTGAAACGACGATAAAAGCGCAAACGAGATAAGGGCCACGAACAACGAGCTCATCACCGCGGATGACTTGTGTGTGCCGCCGCTTTTGATATTGAGCGCGGTACGCGCGAGAGCGGCAGTAGCGGGAATGCCACCGGCGAATCCTGATGCAAGGTTTGCGAGGCCCAACCCCAACATTTCATTGCGTTTGTTGTGCTTGGTCTTGGTCATGCCATCAGCGATTTTTGCCGAAAGCATGGTCTCTAAAATAGCGATAAGCGCGATCGTCGTCGCGACAACAAACAAAGATCGGTCAATGTGGAATTGAAAAGAATACGGCAAGAAAAGCCGTGGAGCAATATCAGCATAGCGCATGCCGAGTGTTTGTAACCCCAAAGCTACTGTACCTGTTGCAGACAAATATCCGAGAAGAATACCGAAAGGCGTCAAAATAACAGCCGCGGGCAAATGCGGCATTTTCGGTATCTTCTTCCAAACGCGCTCGATCGTAAACATTAAAAAAAAGAAAGTGGCGAAAGTGAGAATAGCAGCAAGAGACGAATCGCCGATGTGGCGGAAAGATTCAATAAGGTTGTCGATAAAAGCTTCATGCTTGGGAAGTCCTGACAGCCCGAACGCAAAGTTAAACTGATTGAGCCCAATGATAAAGGCAACACCGAGTGTAAACCCTTGTATAGTGTTTGCGGGGATATAGATCAAATAACGTTCCAAGCGAAAAAACCACGCCACCAAGATAAGCGCTCCAACCAGCATTGAGAGAAGCCACAAACTATTGGCGCCGTGTATAAATACAAATGTTGCTAGTAAGCCCGAGAGCGCGCCCGTGGGACCGGTAATATTGTAATTACTGCCACCAAAAATACCTGCGATGACACCCGCCCAGATAGCGGTCACGATGCCTTGGGTTGGTGTAGCTCCTGCAGCAACTGCGAGTGATATAGAAAGAGGAATAGCGACCAGCGAGACTGTAAGCGCGGCTTTCCAATTGTGCTTTGCTTCTGCAAAAAAATGGGAAAATCCTGAAGGCGTATGTCTTTCCATAAAAGAAGGATTTAGTTGATAAGCAATATAAGCTCGTTCTGATCGTTCATCTCTAAAAATCCTGATTCAATCGGTATATCGCGTCTGTCGCCTGCCACCTGTTCGATAGTCATAACTCCCTTGGCAAGTACCGTCATGAGTGGATGATGGTGATCGAGCACCGTGATCTCACCTAACGCGCTTTTTGCATTGAGTGATTTAGCATCGCCTTCAAACTCAATACCTCGAGGTGAGAGAATGCGCAACATCATACAGACTCCTCGCCGAGCGCGCCCTTCATATAGAAGAAGTCTTCGGGCTTGTCATCATACTCGCCTGCCAATATTGCTTTGAAACTCTCGATTGTTTTGGCGAGCGGTACAAACTGACCTGAGATGCCGGTGAATGTCTCGCCCACAAAAAATGGCTGAGACAAAAAGCGCTGAACCTTGCGTGCGCGCGATACCAAGAGTCGATCTTCGTCAGAGAGTTCTTCAAGACCCAAGATGGCGATGATATCTTGGAGTTCTTTATAACGCTGGAGCACCTGCTGTACACCACGCGCCGTATTGTAGTGCTCTTCACCTACGATCTTGGGATCGAGCGCGCCTGATGATGATGCAAGCGGATCGACCGCGGGATAGATACCGATCTCAGTAAGTGCGCGGGAGAGTACAATGGTCGAATCAAGGTGCGCAAATGACGCGGCAGGCGCTGGATCCGTAATGTCATCTGCCGGTACATAAATCGCCTGCACGGATGTGATTGAACCTTTTTTGGTCGATGTAATGCGTTCCTGTAATGCGCCCATCTCGGATGCGAGCGTTGGTTGGTATCCTACCGCAGACGGCAGACGACCCAACAATGTCGATACCTCGGAGCCCGCCTGACTAAAACGAAAAATATTGTCGATAAACAACAGCATGTCTTTTTGTTCTTCATCACGAAAATATTCAGCCATGGTGAGTGCGGTGAGTGCCACACGCAAGCGCGCACCGGGTACTTCATTCATCTGACCGAAGACGAGCGCGGTTTTATCGAGAACACCTGACTC
Organism: Patescibacteria group bacterium; assembly: GCA_038064855.1. Lineage (NCBI taxonomy): Bacteria > Patescibacteria group bacterium. Next base: position 39,373 of record JBBTSE010000007.1, on the reverse strand, counting down.
CTGCATTTCTTTATACAAGTCATTGCCCTCGCGTGTGCGTTCGCCTACCCCCGCAAATATTGACGCGCCGCCTGACTCTTCGGCCACATTGCGGATGAGCTCCATAAGCAATACGGTCTTGCCTACACCGGCACCGCCAAACAGACCGATCTTGCCACCTTTGATAAAGGGCGCGAGCAAGTCGATGACTTTGATGCCAGTTTCAAATACTTCGGTCTTGGTTGACTGCTCGTCGAGTCCGGGGGCGGCACGGTGAATGGGCCAGCGTTTTTCAAACACCATGTCTTTTTTCTTGGCATCGAGTGGGCGGCCCAATACATCGAACAAATTGCCGAGTACCTCTTTGCCTACAGGCACCATGACTGGCGCGCCCGTATCGCGCACCGCTGTACCGCGTATCAAACCGTCTGTGCTCGAAAGTGCCACCGCGCGTACGCGGCCGGGCTCGAGGTGACGCGCGACCTCCGCTACAATCTCGCCGCCTGCAGACTCAATGACAAGCGCGTCCAATAAACGCGGGAGTTTTACTTTGTCAGGAAACTCTACATCGACGACAGGACCGATAACTTGAATAATTTTTCCGTTGGTGATCATGCGTTCTCCAGTGCATTTTGTGTGCCGGTAATCTCGATGATTTCTTTAGTGATAGCTGCCTGCCGCGCTTTGTTATATGAAAGGGTCAGGGCGCTCGCAAGATCGTCAGCGTTGTCCGATGCGGTCTTCATAGCGACACGACGGGCTGAATGCTCCGACGCGTTTGCCTCTAACACCAAATGATACACCTGCATGCGGAGCAAATATGGCATCAGTATATCAAATAAAACTTGTGGTGACGGTTCAAGGATATATGAAATATCGCTGATATCGCGCGCCGTATCTTTTGCTATCTGGGCGTATCGGCCACGCTCGGGTGTAATCTCACGAATGGTTTCCTCTAACTTTTCAAAATTGGTCGGTAAGAACTCGCGTACCGACACATCTTGTTTGAGGGTTGTACGGAAATGCGTAGAGATGGTAAGTACACGATCCCACTCCTGACCGGCAAATCCGCGCACTACCACACCAGCTACATGTGCCACCTCATCAAACGCGACGATGTCGCCAAATCCTGAAAAACTACCAGCAAGCTCGAGTCCGCGCATTTGCGCGTAGCGCTCTACTTTTTTGCCAATAGCCAAAATCGCTACGGGATTTTTTGCTGATTCTCTGTTGATAAGAATTTCAGCAGCACGCAACACCTGAGCGTTGAACGCGCCCGTGAGCCCCCTATCAGACGCCATCACTACGATGAGTGTTTTTTTGACGGGACGCGCAGTCGTCCACGGTGTCTCGCCTGCGAGTTTTGCTACCTTACGCAAAAGTCGCAACGCCTCGATAGCATACGGACGCGTGCGGAGTGCTACCTCTTGGGATTTGCGCATTTTGGTCGCTGACACCACCTCCATCGCCTTGGTGATGGTACCGACATTTTTTACGGCGGCTTTGCGTGTTTTAAGACTTTGGAGCGATTCCATATTATTTTGTAAACACTTCTATAAACGATTTGATAGCACCCACCAGCGCGGCTTCGGTCTCGTCATCAATCATACGAGTTGACGCGATCTTTGTGAAAATATCGCCTTGCATTGATTCGATATACTGCAACAAGCCCGCCTCAAACTCTTTAATGCGAGGGCGTGGAATCTCATCGACATACCCACCGAGTGCGGCAAACAAGATAACCGCTTCGCGCTCAAACGCGAGCGGTTGGAGATCAGACTGCTTGAGCACTTCGGTCAAAATCTGCCCACGGTGAATTTTTGCTTTGGTAGCATCATCGAGGTCAGATGCAAACTGCACAAAGGCCTCAAGCTCACGAAATTGCGCGAGCTCAAGACGCAAACGGCCTGCTACTTTTTTGATCGCCTTAGTTTGTGCTGCAGATCCCACACGCGAGACCGAAAGACCTACATTGACCGCGGGGCGCAAACCCTTGGTAAACAAATCGGATTCAAGATAAATCTGCCCGTCAGTGATGGAGATGACATTGGTAGGCACATACGCCGAGATGTCACCGAGCTTGGTCTCGATGATGGGGAGCGCAGTCAGCGACCCGCCACCAAACTCGCGCGAGAGACGCGCGGCTCGTTCAAGTAAACGCGAATGCAAAAAGAAAATATCACCTGGATACGCCTCGCGTCCTGGCGGACGGCGCAACAAGAGCGAGAGCTCGCGATACGCGTCAGCGTGTTTTGAAAGATCGTCATAAACAACCAGCACATCTTTACCCTGATCCATAAAATATTCGCCGATAGCACACCCAGCGAATGGTGCTAAATACTGCAATGCCGCAGGAGCTGATGCCGGTGCAGAAACCACAATAGTATATTTAAGCGCGTCAGCTTCTTCGAGTACGCGTATGATGCGCGCGATCTTTGCGCTCTTCTGACCGATCGCTACATAGATACAAATGGGGCGATTTGATTCATTTTTCTGATTTAAAATAGTATCGATAGCAATCGCGGTCTTACCAGTCTGACGATCGCCAATAATAAGCTCGCGCTGCCCTCTACCAATCGGGATCATCGCATCGATAGCTTTGATGCCGGTATGTAATGGCACATTGACTGATTCACGCGCGACGACTGATGGTGCCTTGCGCTCGAGTGGCGCGGTTTCTGCATCATCAATATCTTTGAAAAGTGCGCCTTTGCCGTCGACGGCAACTCCCAACGGACTGACGGCGCGACCGATCATCTCTTTGCCGACAGGGATCGAAAGGATCGCACCCGTACCGCGTACCTTTGCGCCAACGCGCACAGCAGTCGGCTCACCGAGCAACACCGCACCGATAAAATGTTCTTCGAGGTTAAACGCGACAGCAAAAATATCACCGTCGGGCGTCTCGACGACCAAAAGCTCTTGCGATTGTGCTTTGGAAAGCCCTGAAATTTTAGTGATGCCGTCACCAGCTTCTACGACCGTACCTACCGCCTCCAAGCTAGGTTCGTCACGAAAACCGGCGATTTCTTTTTTTAGTTTTTCAACAAGGTCGTATTGCATAATTATTATTTAACGAAAAAGTTTTTTGATGCGTCGCGCAGCAGTCTGATCAAACTCGCGTTCACCATCAATAGTAATACGCACGCCAGCCGCGAGCTCGGGTTCGGTACGAAAGACTACTTCATCATGTTTTGTAAAAAGGGTGCGAAACGAATCGAGTATAGATTTTTTGTGACGGCGTGCAAATGCTATCTCGACAAGCCTACCGCCCACGCGTCTGCGCAGGGTCTCACGCACCGCCTCTATAATCTCCGGCACGCGACGAACATCCCCCCGTCTTCGTACCGCGGCAAAAAATCGCTTGATGATACCTTCATGAGCCGCCGCAGACGCGCCCGCGAGTGACTCAATAAGTGCCTTGGCATAGATACGAGGAGTGTACTTCATAGCGCTTTTTGTTTGCGTATATAGGTGACCGCCTCACTGATAAGCTTGTCATCTACCTTGGCGGGCTCAGTCTCGATCGCTTTTGCAAGAGCATTGCGTACGAGTGAGCGCGCGGAATCTGCAAATTTTTCAAACTCTTCGCGTTCTCGCTGTGCTATCACTTCAAGTGCCGCGCGGCGCAATTCTTCCGCGCGCGTGTCGGCTTTGTGAACGATATCGGTGGCGCGCACCTCTGCCTTTTGCTCTGCACCACGAATGATAGCAAACGCCTGTTTGTCCGCCTCAAGCGTGCGTTCGTGTAAAACCGCGTCAATCTCACCGAGTTTTTGCTTTGCCTCATCGGCGTCATGCAAGCCTTCTTCTATCTTCTCACGACGATCGCGCATGATACGCAAGAGCGGACGCCACACCAAGAATGTGAGTGCAGTAAGCAAGACAAAAAAGTTCGCTCCTTGCGATAGCAGAAGTTTCCAGTTGATGCCCAGCTGGCTCGCAAGCTCACTCATAGATAGCGTTTTTTATTTTGTTATTCGACGAATTTGATGACCAACGATACGACAAGCGCATAAATAGCGATTGCCTCTGCGAACGCGATTGCCAAGATCATGGCAGTCTGAATCTTTGGTGCTGCCTCAGGGTTGCGGCCCATGGCATCGACACCCTTAGAACCCATCCAACCAATTGCGATCGCGGGTGCGATAGTGCCTACGCCCATGATAAATGCGATCGACATCATTTTTACTACTTCGGGACTCATTGCTTCCATATTAGTATTTTTTCAAAAGTGATAAGTAATGACCTTTTATCTCGCTTAGTGGGATGCTTCTTTGTTTACCGCCATCGCGACAAAAACCATTGTCAGCATGGCGAAAATAAACGCCTGAATAAATCCTACAAAAACTTCAAGGAAAAGAAACGGGAGCGGCACACCGTACGGTACCAAAAATCCGATAATGATGAGCAGCACCTCGCCCGCAAATACATTGCCGAAGAGTCGAAACGAGAATGAGATTATCTTAACAAATTCAGCGATAAATTCAAGGAGACCCACAAAGGTCAGTATGGGGTTTTTGAGTGTAAAATATTTTGAAAAGTGACGCGTAAAACCTATGGCGAGTACGCCAAAGAATTGTATCGAGAATACTGATATGATAGCGAGCGCGATGGTGAAATTAAGATCAGCCGCCGGCGCACGCAAGAGTGGCACAAACAGATGATGGCCATCATGTACCGCATGAATGCCCAGCGAACCCACGATGGGCAAAAGGCCGAACCAATTGGAAATCATGATAAACAAAAAAATAGTCGCGATAAGTGGAAAATATTTTTCTGAGGCATGACGGTTGCCAAAAACCGAATCCATGACACCCAAGAGCCACTCCATCAAAAGCTCAAACATACTCTGTAGCTTGCCAGGTATAATCGAAATCTTTCTATATACGAGCATTGCTACAAATAACAAAACGACAAGCGTAATGACCGAAAGCAAAAAAGAATTCGTCACAGAAAATGTGCCGATATGAAAAAGTTCCTCTGCTTTGATGGAGATTTCAGTCATGAATATGACTATCATGCCAAAAAATAAGCATGTTTGACTATTGACTTTTAGTTAAAAATATAGTATAGTGCTTCTATAGAGGAGGATGGTACTTTGGCAAAACAAAGCGAGTACGAGGAACCGCCGTGCCCCAACCATAGCAAGGCCACCGAAGAATGCAGTACGCTCTGCATCCAACCAGACGCACATGCTAAGCCCCTTGGACCCGAACGACTTGGTAACTGCGTAGAGCACGCCCTGCCGCTCAAGCGCGGCCTTCTGCGCAGATTCCCCCAGCGGGTGCTGTGCCGCGGATGCCTCGCCAACTTTTGACCTCGCCCAAGGCGAGCAAGCCCGCCCCAGCCGCTTACGATCATCAGATCGTAAGCGGCTTTCACTTTTTATGCAGAAAGCTTATATATCATATCTTTGCGCTCGACAACAATCTCCCAACCATTGCGCCGAGCCGCCTGATACATTTTTTTATTTGGATTAAAACAAATAGCGCGATCTACTTTTTTGAGTACTGGGATATCCGCCTCCGTATCCCCTACCCCCACCGAACCCTTGAGGGTGAGATTTTCTTTGGCGACCGCGCGTAGAAGAAGTTTTGCCTTATCAGTCGCTAGATCCGCATTGAGTACCTTGCCCGTAAACCTACCCTTGCCGTCAAGCTCGTACATACGACCGTACACTTTATCAAAACCATACTCGCGACAAAACAAATCCAAAATATCTTTTGGTGAATTTGAGATCGCAAGTAAAAAATAATTTTTGCGCCCTAACTCGCTCAATAGTTCACGCGTAAAGCGGTAGGTACGGTGCTTATGTATATCAATCACCTGTTGCGAGATGCGCAATAATTTGTCTGATGATAATCCGCGGATATGAAGAGTAAACGCACGCACCACCGCCATGATGTATGCCTCGTAGTCACCCTTACGATCAAGCCAATCAACTTTTGCCTTGGCATATACGCGCGCGGCACTCTTGGGAAATACGCGTTCTGCGATCAGCGTATCGACAAGCTCAATGAGTAAGCTTGAGCGAAAGATCGTACCGTCGACATCAAATACCGCGACTTTGCGCATGCGTTATATTTCTATATTCATGGTGGGCTTTTCGCTGGTTTTGCCGTAGCCGCATTGTGGGCCGGGGTCTTGCACGCGCGTACCGTCGGTGGCTACTACCAAACCCTCTAGCGCATGCCAATGATCAGCGCCACAGCCAACTTCACTTTCAATTTTTAATTGATCTACGGGCAAATATTTGCCGTTGTATTGGATTACTTTTATTTTCTTTTTTTGGACTTCTATTATATCCGTGCCAGTTCCACCCGTAGTATCTCCTGCTGGTGGAGGAGGAGATATGCGTGGATCAGTCATGGGAGGCGGGGGAGATTTCTTGTCTTCAGGGCATTTGAGTGCGCCTGGTTTGCCGTCAGCGCCATTGGGCTTGCCGAGGCCGCCTTTGCCGCCGCCGCCAGGTCCGCAACCGTCACCGCCTTTGCCGCCATTGCCACCCGTCTCGTCTTGCACGATGCCATCGGCACCGTCACCAGTAGTTCCTTTGCCTGCCTTGCCTATCTTGGCGACCGCATTGCCACCGTTGCCGCCACTACCACCTTTCGGTTTGAGCGGGCAGCTGCCGCCAACGCCACCTTCAGCCGCGCGTGCATTGGCATCGCCACCATCGCCACCTACTGCTTCACCCGCTGCACCAGTCACTTTTAGTGAAGCGTCACCTCCTTTGCCGCCGGTCGCATTGGCACTGCCACCTTTGCCACCATGGCATTTGCATCCGCTACCGTTGCCGCCCTTGCCAGGCTTGGCGACAGCCAAACCACCTTCACCGCCTTCGACTTTTTCAACCACCACACTCGCGAGACCCTCTACTGCACCCAAGGCCGCAAGTTCTTTTTTATTTTTGCCACCATCGCCGCCCGTGGCAATCGCGTCGCCACCTTTGCTACCGGGGCATGCGTCAGTACCGGGCTTACCGATGGCTGTGGCAAAACCGCCCTGACCACCCACGCCTGGTACGATATGAAAACTATTGATGACAATCTTGTCGCCGGCTGTCATTTTGAAATTGCCAGCAGCACCGCCTGCGCCACCGGTCGCCTGGCCCGGATCGCAATCAGCAGTAGTTTCCGCATCCCCTCCCTTGCCGCCGTCACCGAGTTCTAACCTAAAATTATCAATCGTGATATTTGCCGCGTTCACACGCATGCGAAATGCGTCTTCACCTTTGCTACCGCGCGCGCTACATGACTTGCCGATGTCATCATCGCCGTCTCTACCATCGGGGCCGAGTAGGTGAAAATCTTTTATCGCGACATTGCCCTTGTCTCCGAAATCAAAATTGAGCAAAATCTTTTTAATATCTTTTGGTGGCGTAGGCACCGAGACGCCACTTGGTGAGGCGCCTCCATTGCCAACAGTCCACCGACCGCTCAACAATACTTGAGGCAACAGATTACCGTCTTTATCGCGCGCACCCTGTGCATGCGCCTCGCGAATCAAACCAAGTGATGAAAAATCTATCGGTTGGCCGTTGAGACTAATCTTTTGCGTCGCACCTTCGATAAACGGACCTACGCGCGTACCCGCACCCGTGTTGGTACCCGCCTCGATAAAGAGCGCATCAATCTCGCCTTGCGTCTTTTTCGCCGCAGATACGCTCGAGACAATCTGCACCGAACCGTTTGATATAACCTCGGCATCCTTACTAAATGTCACGGGACCGGCGACCACGAGCAACACGCCTGAGCCGTCAGTACTATTGTCAGGCCGCATACATTCGATGCGCTGATTGACCTCGAGCGCACCCGTGACCGATATCATTATGGGGCCATCATCGCACGAGAGTACACCATCAATCTTGAGATCACCCTCAACCGCAACCGATGCGCCTTTTTGCAACACCATCTTGTGGTCCGTGGCGATAACCTGATTGCCAGTGAACTTGGTATCAGTCGCTATAGGGTCAATAATGAGTTTTTCTTCGGGCGCGTTTTTATTGCTGCCCACATACCAATACCCGCCAATTGATACAAAAAGTACGACAAGGACAATGAGGATTTTTTTATTCATAGCAAGTTAAGAAAGCTGGTAAGCGATTACCCATAGACTAGCAAAAAAGGCCGTCTCGCGTCCAAGCGTTAAAAAATAGACTGATAATCAGCCTATTTGTCAAGATTTTTTATTCGCGGATCTTATACCCAATCTTGAAGAGATACCACACCCAGTAGCCGAGGCCGAGGATGAGTCCTACGGTGAGTGTCATACCCACAAGCATATTTGATTCGGAAATGCCAAGCATCGTATAGCGGAGCCCATCAACAAAATAGAAGAACGGATTGAGACGCACAATCCACTGGAGAAATGGCGGCATCATGTGTATTGAGTTAAATACCCCGCCCAAAAAAGTTAGTGGAGTAATAATGAAAATACTGGGCAATGAAAGTTGCTCAAAATTTTTCGCCCACAACGCGACCAACATACCCGCGAGTGAGAAAATGGTCGAGATGGCCGCAGCATAGATCAGCATCAAGAAAAAGTGAGCAATAGTTGCTTGTGTAAAGAATACGCCGATAGCATATACACCGGCACCTACGATGACGCCTCGCACGACGCCTCCTGCCAAAAATCCGATAATCATCTCAAGATACGAGAGTGGTGCTACCAAAAGCTCATCGATGGAACGAAACCATTTCATAATGTAGAGCGATGTCGAGGTATGCGAAAATGCCGAGTTCATAATATTCATCATCACAATGCCTGGTAGCACAAAATCGATGTACGACACGCCCGCGATCGTATCAATGCGCTGACCTACGATATGCCCAAAAATTAAAATATAGAGAAGTGCGGAAATCCACGGTGCGCCAAGCGTCTGAATCCATACGCGAAACATGCGCCCCGTCTCGCGTGCGACAAATGTTTGTAATCCTATCCAGTTTGGCTTGTTCATAATGATTTGCCGTCTTTGGTAATTTCCAAGTATGTCTGTTCAAGTTTTCTGCCACCCGAGGTAAACTCGCTCTTGTCCCCTATTGCTGCGATTTTACCACCATTGATAATCGCGATACGGTTGCACAAAAACTCTACCTCTTCTAAATAATGTGAAGTAAGTAAAATAGTCTTGCCGGCTTTATTGAGATCTTGTAGATATCGCCACAAGTCATGACGCATCTCAACATCCACGCCAGCGGTCGGCTCATCGAGGATCAAAAGATCGGGATTGTGTACCATGGCGCGCGCGAGCATTACGCGGCGCTTGAGCCCCCCTGAAAGCTCCATAAAACTTTTTTTACTATGCACACCGAGCTCAAAGCGTTCGAGTACATCATCAACACTCTTTTTACGCGAAGCGCTTGAGATGCCATAATAACCACCTACATACCACAAAATATCATACGCAGTCGCAAAAATATCGACATTGAAATCTTGAGGCGCCAGACCAATCTTTTTGCGCGCCTCGCGATAATCTGCCACTACATCGATACCAAACACTTTGATGGTACCGCCCTGAAATGACGCAATGCCAGTTGTGCATTTGATCGTTGTCGTCTTACCCGCGCCATTAGGGCCTAGGAAACCGAAAAACTCCCCCGGCTCTATTGAGAACGAGATTTCTTTGACCGCATCGGTAGATCCGTACGATTTACGCAAATTTTGTATGTCGAGTGCTTTCATAAAAATTATTTTATGGTAGAGCCCGGTGGTACCTCTCTATCAGGAGTTAAGAGCACCGGCACATCGGCACCTGCGGCCAACAACATACCCTGGCTCTCTAGCCCCATAAGTTTTCTTGGTTCAAGGTTGATAACCACCACAATCTGACGACTAATCAAATCTTCGGGTGTATACCCTTTGCCGATGCCCGCTACAATCTGGCGAGGTTTTTCGATACCTGCCTCGTCAGTCTCGCCTACATCGACTGAAAAACGAATCAACTTATCAGAACCTTCAACGCGCTCAGCGGCACGGATAGTACCTACGCGCAGTTCTGTCTTTATAAAATCTTCGTATGAGATCATTGTGTCTTCTATAATGCTATGCCGAGTGGTGTTTTGGCAACACTTAGATACACCCCGCGCGAATCTCATCACGCACGCGCGCGACCGTAGCGTTGAAATAAAACAGATTGTGCATCGAGAGCAGTGACATCGCGGTCATCTCGCCCGCGCGCCAGAGGTGTGTAATATACGAACGCGAATAGGTCTTGCATACTTCGCACGCGCATTTTTTATCAAGAGGCTTTTGATCTTTGAGGTATGCGACTTTCTTCATATCAAGCTTGCCGGTACTGGTATACGCAAACCCGCGGCGTGCGTAGTGCGTCGGCACGATACAATCAAAAGTGTCCGCGCCCGCTTTGATAATCGGTACAATGTCTTCAGGGTAGCCAATGCCGAGGAGATGGCGCGGTTTATCTTCAGGTAGCTCATCGACTACCCAACCGACCATACGCGTCATAGCACTCTTGTCATCGCCAAACTCGCCACCGATACCAATACCATCAAACGGCAACGCGCCCGTAAAACGCGCGCTCGCACGGCGCAAATCCTCAAACTTGCCACCCTGCACAATGCCGTAGAGAGCCTGCTTTGATGTCTTCTTTTTATATTTGAGACAAAGTGTAGCCCACAGGTGACTGCGCTCGAGCGACCGCTCGGTATACGCATGGTCGGCAATGGGCGAGGTACATTCGTCAAAGGCAAAAATAATATCAGCGCCGAGCTGTTCTTGGATGCGCATCGATTCACGCGGACCAATAAAAATCTTGGCGCCATCAATCGGTGAGCGAAACTCGACACCTGCGTCAGTGATGCGCAATTTTTGCGGCTGTTGGCCGGTTTTGATCACTTTATTGCTTTTTTCTTTGAGCATTTTGCCCGTACCAAAATCCTGTCCGAACCCGAGACTAAATACTTGAAACCCGCCCGAGTCAGTCATGAGCGGCCGTGGCCACTGCATAAACTTGTGAAGCCCGCCCGCGCGCGCAACTGTTTTTTCACCAGGGCGCAGATGAAGATGAAAAGTATTGGCAATCAAAAGCTGCGCGCCAGCTGCGAGTGCGTCTTTTGATGTCAGCGTTTTGACAACCGCGCGCGTAGCTACCGGTACGAACGCGGGCGTCTCAATCTCGCCGTGAGCGGTGCGCAAAATCCCGAGTCGAGCTCGGGATTTTTTTGATTTTTTTGTGATACGAAAAGAAAACATTATCGGGCAATCATACGGCAAAGTGTCGTCTTACTCAAGCTTGCCGCCACGCCAGACAAGGATTGAGAGCTTGTCGGTAGGAATTGCGAGCGGGCGATTTTTATAGGTAAACGAAAGACCTACTTGCTGTTGCCAGTTATCAATCACGAATAAATCTTCTCTACTCTTGCCTTTGAAGTGTCTAACATCAACGCCTGCGGGAATATTAGAAATACCGACACGGTACATATAGACAGGGTTGCGCGCCCACCAGTTTTTTTCATTGCGTTTTTCAACGATCATTTGTACCGCCACATTGAGTACTCCAGCTACTTCCTGACCTGTCTCAAATGGACGCATGATGTCGAGTTTCGCGCCGAGTAAAAATGCTTGGCGTTCTAAAACATAACTATTCGCCACCCCCCAATACGCGTGGCCACCGTTTGACTCCCCCAAAAACATCGGCTGACTATTGAGTAAGTAACGCCCAAAACTCGGAAAGCGCGTGCGCGTTCCGGCAGGATCGATCGTATCGTTTGCGTCGTTTACAAAACCGCTGATCAAAAATGCGCGCGGATAGATATCGTGCACGCCCTCGATGACAGACTCTGCGGGCAACCGATCTTGCAATAGGCGCGCGACAGAGAGCATGTCGCCAAAATCTTGACGCGCGTAAATATCGAGATAATGTGCATTGGCCTTATACTCGTCGCGATTGCGCGCAACCCAATCAAGAAGATGCGCGGTGTTGGCAGTATTTTCCGTACCATCAGGATTAAAGAGTGGACCACCCTCGGTAATCAAATGTGGCCGTGAATAATATCCTATGCGTCCACCAGCCGCCGTGGTCGATGCCGCAAATGTCGGCAGCGTAGGAAGATAACGAGAGTGCATCTGACTCATATCAATACAACAACCGACCAATTCGCCCGGCAATGGTGGCGGCACCGCATACTGTGGCGGCCCTGCGTAGGTACTCATCTGACCCCAAAACTGCATCCAAGGAAAATATTTGTGAGTTTTATTCCAAAGAGTCTGGAGATCGTTGCTATTAAACGCGGTACGATTTTCAAGCTGTACATTAATCCAGCCGTGTGAATTATTGATCCAATCAGGATATGTTGGTTTTTCGATTCTCGCGATTTTCAATTGACGGTCAAGCCACGTGCGATATTTATCGAGCGCTGTCTGCCAAGGTTCTGCAGCACCCGCCGTCTTCTTCTTTTTTACTTTTGCTATCAAAGCAGAGTATGTGGTCGGCGTATTGAGTGGTACGTCTTGCTCATAGCGCAACACCATACGGTTGAGCGAATAGAGTGGCGTGACAGTGCGCGGAGGCCAATTTGCGGCAGCAAGAATCTTTGCCTCAATATCATTGGCTGCGACTAACAGTGGCGCATAGGTAGGCCCTGGATATTCCCAACCCTGCCAACCCCACTCGATGAGGCCTTTGTCTTGCTGGGCCGCACCCAACATAAGCGTATGGTAAATAACGGTATCGGCGCGCAGAGGATCAGAACTAAGTGGATTGCGTGTCATCTCCCATGGGAAATACACTTGGTTGATTGTGCGCACTTTAGTCTTTAGCGTAAGTTGCCACTGGTCACGCCCTGCGCGAATGACTGTAGCGTCGATATCTATATCACTCACCGTGCCGCTATCGGGCACTGGGTATTGTTTAAGTACGCTATCAGAAAATTTAACCGCGAAACTCGGATACTTGCTGGGCAACACTGATGCGGCTAGTGGCGCGAATGTCACCGGTACATCATCGGCCGCGAGAGCACTCATCTCTGCTACATCCTCAGATACAGTACTACTCAATACTTCTGCAAGACCAGCATCAACCGCCGAAAGATAGATATCATACCGCCAACCTACAAACGCAGCAAAAAGAAAAACAGAACATGCGAGCGCAACTACGATGATACGACTATCAAGTACTCGATACATTAACTTTAGTATACCTCTATCCCAACAAATGTTCTATTTTAGCCGCGAGAATAAAATCATTTTCCGAAAGGCCTTTGATGGCATGCGTCCAAAGCTCAATGGTCACTATACTATATGATATATGAATATCAGGATGATGTCCTTCATGTTCAGCTAAATCCGCTACTTTATTCACAAATCCGATGGCGTCACGAAATGTACCGAACTCAAATATACAACTTATTTTAAGAGCATCGGATGAAAGGTCCCATGTCGCACGGAGATCGGAGACTTGGCGTATCGCCTGCTCGCGCGTAAGTGGCTGGGTACCGCCTTCGCACGGCGCACATTTTTTATCGAGGAGTGACTCGGTCATTACTTATAGTATTGCATGACCTAGAAAAACGGGCAAAGAAGAAATTATGCAAGAGATTGACTTTTTAGTCAAAAAATCTTACGAATAGAAAAGAAGGGAGTACATGATGAGAACCAAAAAACCGTGCTCGCCCAACGGCTATCACGATATGCGCGTCGTCTCCATGCAACGCATCAGCCACGCCGAAGATTCGGAGATCGCAGGGCTCGGCCGCCTCTACGCGAAGTGGGACGAGGTCCGCACGCGCGAGCGTTGCCTATCGTGCAAACTCGAGCGCACCATCACCACGCGCGAAAACTTTCGCCAGCATCACAGCCCGCCACCCACCTAGTGGCGGCTTTCTTTTTCCAGAGCTTCAATCACCTCTTTGCTGTTCATATACTTATAGAAAATACCTACGACAACGAGTGCTACGAGCGAAAGCACCAATGCGTACGCGCCGAAAATATCTTCCGTTTTGCCAAAGAAATACCCAATAGCCAAAAAGATAAGTGACCACAACCACGATGACACAAAAATAATCGGTACAAAGAGCGCGCGGTTCATATGAGATAAGCCTGCAGGAATAGGTGCGAACACTTTGATGGCTGGGAGCATCTTTGCCAAAAATAAAAACCACGCGCCACGCCTGCGAAATGCGATGACTACTTTTTTGACCTCGCGTTCGGGGAACATCGCCCATTTGGTAATGTACGAAAGACCATACGCTCGCACCACTTCGTAGAGCATGATATTGCCGATCGTATTACCAAGCGCTCCAATAAGAGAGACGAAGATAATATTGAGATGACCGAGTGATACGAAATACCCGGCGACGATATATAAAATCTGACTCGACGGAAAGCTAATAAAACCATTGGCGATCATCAGCAAGAAAACGCCCAGATACCCAAGCGCCTGCAAAATCGATTCAAATGGTACAGCAAACATATTTGTATTGTTCTTGATTAAAAAGAAAAACACCAGCTCCCCTGCGGGAAACTGGTGATGATTGTCGTCAGACGGCCTCGCCATCCTTGATTGGAGGCTTCTCTGCTGTGACAAAGATGTACTCGAGGAGTCCTCGCTCGTAGAGTTTGAGTACTGCGGTATCGATGATCGATCCACCCACGACGCCCTGCCAAAAACCCCTCACCTTCATGGTCTGCCACAAAGCTTCTGACTGGCGATGATCGGCGACGTAGCCGGGAATCACATCAGCCCCACGGCGCTCGACATGAATCTTGTAGAAACCCGCGTTACGAAGACGGCGAATGTATCCATCGCGCCCGTAGATGTTTTTCTCCGGCACATGCCAGAGGCGAGCACCTTGCCGCACCAGCATGCGCTCAAAGAAGGTTGCGGGATCGCGCTCGAGCGAGTAGTCAGCGAGCACGATTCGTCCGCCCGGCTTGAGCACACGATACGCTTCGTGAAAGAAGCGTTCCCGCGTATCAAAATGAGGCGGAGACTCGAGCCCGATGACGTGAGTGAACGACGCCTCAGAGAACGAAAGTGCCGTAGCACTCCCATGCTGAAACATCATCTTGGTCTCGGGTACGCCCATCCGTGCGGCGCGTTCTTGCGCGCGGCGCACGTGGGCATAGGTCACATCGATCCCCACGATCCGATCAGGCGCCCAGCGCTCGAGCCAGACGATGTCTTGGGTTCCATTGCCGAAGCCCACATCGAGCACGATGCTCTGGCGCGTAAACTCGGCGAGTTTACCCATGTAGTAAGCCTCTTCAAGGGTGGCTTCCTCGTAGGTCATGCCGACGCGCGTGCGAAGGCCAAACGACAGAAATCCCCCGCGCACATCGTGGTAGCTATCGCCACCCGTGCTATAGAACCGCTCAACTTGTCGCTCCTGCGATCCGTCAGGCCAGTGCTCGCGCCCTCCTCGGCGTGGCAATACCTGCGTACGACCTAAAGCCTGCATCTATACCTCCTTGGTTAGGAACAAACCTTTTGCGATTATACCACGGATAAACAGTAAAGGCGAGCCCTCTATCGGATCAGCATCGCATCACCAAATGAATAGAACCTAAACTTTTTGCGTATAGCGATTTTATACAAATCCGCGATACGACGTTTTGCACGCTTGTGCTGCAACAATGCATCAACAAGCAACATGAGTGATGATTGGGGTAAATGAAAATTTGTAATCAGCCCGTCAATAATACGAAATCGAAATGGCGGGTAGATAAAAATATCAGTAGCGCCGTTGCCAGCTCGTAGAGCACCTGCGCGCGCCGCACTCTCGAGCGCTCGCACAGCGGTAGTGCCTACCGCGATGGTGGGATAGCCGCTTTTCTTTTGAGTAGTGATGCGGCGCGCGGCCTCTGATGATATCTCATAATATTCAGTAAATAGTTTTTTGGTGCGTAGCTCGCGCTCGCCAAATGGCGCAAAGGTGCCCATACCTACATGGAGCGCTATACGAGCTGATTCAATATGCTTTTTTTTGAGTGAAGTAAAAACATTCGGAGTAAAATGCAGTGACGCGGTAGGGGCGGCGACTGACGCGGCCTGCTTTGCAAACACACTTTGATATCGCTCACGCAGTACACGCTCGGACATATTGCCGCCTGCAAGATACTTTGGTATTGGCGTCTCACCCGCGCGCTGCAAAAACCCGATGAGCGCGTCACGCGAAATACTTGGCTTGAGAAAAAAGATTTTATCTTTTTGATCTACTACTTTGAAAAAATGCCGCGCATCGGCACGCAGTATCTGACCGACCGTCACCTTACGATCAACAAGCGCCCTAAGAGACCCGTGCCCTTGCCATTCATTGATAAGTAATAACGCTATCACCTTACCGCCTGTCTCTTTGGTGAGCGAGAGGCGCGCTGGCACTACTTTGGTCTCGTTAAGCACAAGCAATGTTTTCGCAGGCAAATACTGTGCGATATTATGAAATGTATCGAACGCGATCGTGTCAGTCACCGTGTCATATATAAATAACTTGGAGCGATCGCGTACGCTCGCGGGTCGCCGCGCGACCAATGATTCAGGTAGACGATACTCATACCGACTCAAATCGGCACTGTTCATAAAAGTCCGTGCGCGCCCAGATAGACGGCGATAGTAGCGGCAGTCTCTGCGCGCAATACTAATCCTCCCAAGCTTGCGATGACGCACCCGGCATCATGCGCGCCTGCCAGTTCTTGGGCGTCCCAACCTCCTTCGGGGCCTACAAACAACGCTATCGAAGTACCTTTTTTTGCGGTAGGTATATCGGTAAGCGCAATACCAGAGCTATCAAAAAAAACTACGCGCCCTGCCGCTTTTGCCGCGTCGAGAGCTTCGCCAAAAGTCATCATATCTTCAAGTACCGGCGTATGTGCTCTACCAGACTGTTCGGAGGCCTCGCGCATAATCGTCTCGAGACGCGCTCGCTTCATACCTTTTTTTACCGTACGCGCGGACTCAATAGGCACGATGCGCGCGATCCCCGCCTCGGTCGCCTTCTGGACGACAAATTCAAAGTGTTCATGTTTGAGCATTGATGCGTAGAGCGTCGCCTCGATGGGCACTTCGCGCGTGACGGTCGCACGATCCAGAAGCTCAACAGACACCGAACGCGTTCCATATGCGAGTATCTTCGCGCGCGCCTCGCTACCCTTGCCATCACCCAAAACAATCTCTTGGCCTTCCCGCAGACGCAATACATTTTTGCACTGATTGAAAAATGCCCCATCGCGTACAAGAAGATGAGAATCTGCAAGATTAAACGAACCGATAAACCGGTGTTTTCTACTCAAAGGTAAGTGGAATGACGAGCGCGTCATCATGTTCAGGCATACCTGAAGGATTGTCTTTATGCAATGTGAGCGTGCCATTGTTTGTCGTGGGTGTACCTGAAAACGCGAGAGTCGCCACATACGGCACGAACTGAGTGGTCATCCACTCGCCCTCTGCTTGCGCGACACCTTCGGCAAGGACAGCGCCGTTGCCATCTTTGAGTACAATGGGAAACGATGCTTCAAAAAACCAATTGCCACGCGCCTCTCCTTTGACCAACAAGGGCACACCCTTTTTGATAGCGCTACCGGGACGCGGCCAATTGATACGAATTAAATCGATCTTATCGATCTCGTTGCCGACATCTTTGGCAAATGACTTTGAACCCGCATGACATTGTGGTGGATATGATTCGGAGACTGGAAACCCGAGGCGAACGCAATCATCAAAAGTATTTACCGCCTGCACCTTTTGCCACGCAAATACCATGCACCAATCATCTTCGCATGCGAACAAGAAAAATCCTACGACGACGATACCGAGAGCGACAATGCCTAAAAGAATTTTTGAATTCATATCTATAGTTTACCGCGCTTTGGCGTGAACGCAAAGTGGATTACGCCCCCCGCAAATGTAGCTATGCATACAGCCGAGAAATAGATGAAAAAATCGGCTGAAAACAGTATGGAAAGCACGAAGATCACAAAGAGCCACAATGCTAAAACCAAAAGTGCTGGTAACTCTTCAAAGTCTCTTACGACTACATTGCCATAATGAGAAACTCGCTTACGACCATGTGTCTCAGCAACCCATGCGCCTACAACTCCACCAATGCCAGCAAATGACCCCGTCAGCACAAGTCCTTGCCCCCATGCAAACAAACTAAAGGCAATAAACGACACAAGCGACGCGCCCATAAATACTACTAAAAAATGTTGTGCGCCTTGTCTCTTTTCAAACGGCCCGCCAAGTACAAGCAAGAAAAGCACCTCAACTGCAAGAAACATACTATTTTCGTGTATACCGAGCGACGAAACGATACGGTACCATTCACCGACCGAAAGCATTTTTTCTGGTATAAAACCAAACTGCTCAAGCGCTTGTACAATAGCAAACGAGGTACGCGAAAAAATAAACGCGAGGAATATGATACTGAACAATAACGCAAATGCTGTTACTACCGGTGGGCGTGGCTGTATGCGTTGCATACCCGCTATCATATCACAGCAAAACAAAAACACTCGGGGGTAGTGCCGAGTGTTTTCGTACAAGGTTACATTGTCTGCGAACTGCTGTTGCACATCTTGCAGGATGACTTGTGCGTGACAAGCTCAAAGACTGCTGAGAGTGCGACGAGCGCGTAGACCGCTTTGGCAGGAGTTGAATCCATACCGCCTAAAAATTTTGCGCCAACCTCGAAGCCGAAAAGGTAAAGCCCCCAATTAAGACCGCCCACAACCAAGAGGATAAACGCAACCATGTGAAGCGCTTTCATTAGATAAAGTTATAGAGAAAGGTTCTGATAAAAAACCGACCTTTAATAATGAAAGTAACCTATCTCCAGTATACTCGCATTTATAAAAGCCAACAAAGTATGAAAAAGGGCCTCTTATGTCTAGGAGGCCCGCCTCTTGCGGATGATATCGAGCTTGCGTCGGGTCGTGGCCGCCGCCTTGCGTGACCTAGTAAAGTGCCAAAGGCGCACTGCCCCATGCTTTCCGCGCTTGTTGAAGACGCGAAACTCGATCTGCAGGCTCTGCTTGCTTTGCTGGAGGCGCGCCACGAATGCGTAGTCGCAACGCCAGAGTGTACGCAGAATACCGTCCTCACAGCGCACATTGCGCTCGAGAAAGATGTCGTCTCCGAGCTCGCGCGCGATGACTTCATTGGTATGCGCACGGAGCGGCTCGACATACCATGTATAGACAGGTTTTTGCTTCATCCTATCCTCCCTAAGAGCTACCGTTCGATAGCTACCACACCACTATTTCTTTATAAGTCAATATGCACAGGGTTTTTGAAAAACTTTCCTACTCGTGCCACAGTTAAGAAAGAAGGGGGCGTTTATGAATTTTGTCATCGTACTCGGCTCCATTGGATTGGTGCTTGCCGTCACATCAGCTCTCTGCTGTACAGAGATTCGATATCGCCGCGATCGCCACTGACATAAAAGTCCCCCACCACCATGGTGCGGGACCTTTTCATTTGTATATGATTTATGCGCCGAGTACTACTTTCAATTCTTGGCGTGCTTTGCGTGCTGCACTCTCGTATGCCTCACGAGCTTCACGAAATGCCTCTTGGCGTTTGCGCGCGAGTCCGTCGAGACCGACGCCCAATCGATTGGCATCACGACGATCGCCCTCAAAACTACGCTGCATAGTCTGAAGTTTTTTGTTAAGCGTCTGACGCACATCTTTGATCTGCTTACCTGACAAGCAGGCATCTTTTGCTTGTTTGATGGCCGCTTGTTCTGAAGCGCGGAAATCAGCCGCCGCTTTCTCAAGACCGCCCTTGCGTGAACCAATCATGCTCTTTACATCAGTCTGAAAAGTTTTGAGTGCAGCATCGATAGCTGCGCGGCGCTTTGCGGTTGCCGCATCCATCGCTGCGCGAAACTTTTCTACCGCCTGTTTTTTGGCATCGGTATCCGCGCGCTCGAGTAACTTCGCATAATGCTCTTTACGATTGTCATCCCATTTATCGCGCGTAGTATCAAGACGCTCCATGGTCGATGACGCGTGTTTCAAAAATGTCTCTAAACGATTATCTTTGAGTCGGCGAAACTGATCTTCTCTATTGCTAATGCGCTTTTCGAGATTGGTTGAAATCGTACCAACACGATCGCAAAAATCTTTGCCGTTAGATGTTGAGGTTGCGGTTTGTGCTGCAACGCTCAAAGGCCCTGCGAGCGTCAATGCTACAAGCGTTGCTGCGATATATTGAGTTGTTTTATAGTTCTTGTTCATAAAAGTTTTTGTATGCATATGCACCATCATCTGCAATAAATGCCGCGATATCAGCGTCACCGGCAGCAAACATCGCCTCTTCTTCCGAGAAACTCTCGGCGAATGCTGATACTGCATCATCAGCGTTGCCAGTAGCAGGTGGCGCTGCCTGCATCGCCATCATCTGGGGTGCTACCCCTGATTTCATAGCGACACCGGCGGCGTCGCCATACTCGGACACCAAGATGCCTTCATCTGCAACCTGCGAAAGCGTCCTGCCGTCTTGTGAGATTTCTGGCGCTTGCGCCGGATCACCCGGGCGGTTCGCCGTAAATATCACAAGCAGAAGAGCCATGGCCGCTACTGGTACCGCGATGCGTGCGTGTACCGAAACGACATCAAATGCATATGTCAGTGAGCTAGTAATAGAGGAGAATACCCCTCGCTTTGAATAACGAGTGGAATTCTTTTCTGTGACATTCTCTATGATCGAAGAAAGAAATTCTTTTGGTGGCACGGTGGCATCAGCATCGCGCGCGATAGCACTCATCATACGCAAAACACCCACGATTTCTTCTTTGTGTCCAGAGAATTTTTTAATAATATCTTCGGGAGATGCGCCCGACTCAAAGAGACTCAATGCGGTATCGAGCTCTGTCTCTGTCATCGGGTTGTGATTTGTCTGCTTGTTCATATTTTTTAAGTAAAATGTCCTCGCAATGTTTTGAGAGCCCGTAGCTGCATTTGACGCACCGCGGCCTCTGACTTGCCCATGATATGCGCTGTCTCGCGTACCGACATATCGTTGATAAACCGGAGTACGATTACTTCGCGTTGATCGCCCTCGAGCTTTGCGATCGCTTTGTGCGCGAGCGTATGATTTTCCATCTTCGATACCAACTCATGCGGATCGGCATCATTGTCACGGATGAGAGCCGCATGCTCGATGGGTATATCTTTTTTCTTGCGCCAATAATCGATCAAGGTATTGCGTGCGATTGTGTAAAAGTACGCGAGCGGATCTACTTTTTGCTGTTCAAAACGGCCTACCGACGCAAATGCTTTGATAAATACATTTTGCACAATATCTTCCGTTTCTTCACGCGAACGCACACGGTAAAAGATATAGCGCCAAATCGGGGTAAAGTATTCAGCATAAAGCTCGCCGAACGCATCACGGTCGCCGTCTTTGGCACGAGCAATCAGCTCGCGAGGATCGTTTTTTTTACTAGTGCTATCTCCATTCATAAAGTATAACGGTCATGTGACGGTTATGTGACGCTACCTATCATATCGCCCTCAGACCCTTCTGGAAAGCGACTATCCGCGCTATACTGGGCGCGCATATGCTTGTCGATGATGTAACCATAAAAGTGCGCGCGGGCAAAGGAGGTAAAGGCTCTGTCGCGTTCAATAAAAATATGATGTCACTCGGACCCACGGGTGGGTCAGGCGGACATGGTGGCGATGTGATCTTTGAGGGTGTCTCTGACCTCTCGACGCTCAACCAATTTCGCTACAAAAAAGAACTCGCGGCGGAAGACGGGCTTTTTGGTCGCGACCAATTTCGCGACGGTCACAAAGGCAAAAATTCGATACTCAAAGTGCCGGTCGGCACCGTCATCCATAATCTTTCCAAAAAGACTGACCTTGAGCTCACCATGATTGGCGAGCAATTTGTCATCGCCAAAGGTGGTCTTGGTGGCAAGGGTAATTTTCATTTTAGATCATCACGCAACACCACGCCCAAACAATCACAACCTGGATTACCGGGCGAAGAAGCCGTATTGCGCCTCGAGCTCAAACTTATCGCTGATATTGGTTTTATAGGATTCCCCAATGTGGGTAAATCAAGCCTGCTCAACGAACTCACCCGCGCGCAGAGTCGCGTGGCAAACTATCCATTTACCACACTCGAACCGCACTTGGGTGTCTGGTATGACCTGATACTCGCTGACATCCCCGGCCTTATCGAGGGCGCATCGGAAGGCAAGGGCCTCGGTATCAAATTTTTGCGCCATGTAGAACGCACGCGCGTTCTGTTTCATTTTATATCCGCGGAGTCGGAAGACCCAGCAGACGACTACGCTGTCATCCGCAAAGAACTTGGCAAACACAGCAAAGAACTCTTGGAAAAAACAGAGTATCTTTTTGTCAGTAAAAGCGACACCAAAACTGACAAAGAGCTTAAAAAAATCATTACCGTGCTCAAAAAGAAAAATAAAACGGCGTCACTCCTCTCTATACACGACACTGACGCGATAAAACGCGTAGAGAAAATCCTACAAAAAATAACAAAAGAAAAACATAAGGCCGCCTAATTGCGCCCAAAGACTTCGTTGAGCTTTTTGGCGGTCGCGACCCCGACGCGACCTGACGGCGCATCCCCACCTAAGATCTCTGCGGCATACCGCTGCTGAAACATACGCACCGCAAGCTCAGTGCATGCACCAAATGAGCCGGTGAGCGGACAATCAACGAGTGATTTGCCGGGCGGTGGATACAAACCATCTTTTTTGAGAGCTGCCTGTAGTGCGAGTACACTTGCTGATCCCTTGATACCTTTTTCAAGCCCGTCAGACCAACGATAGGGCAAGAGTGCCGTTTGGCTAGCGATATAGTTAGGAGAGTTTTTCTCAAAATGTTTTTTTACCGCACGATAGGTTTGAAACGCAAGCTCCTGCATCATAGGGTTGCGTGTCGCCTCATAGATATATTGTGGCTCATAGATATATCCGTACTCCACAAGTACCGACGCACTCTTGAGCGACGCGTTGGCACCGAGCGCGATAAGCTCTTGGTCTTCGATCACGCCATCACGCTCAAGTGGAAGTGTGCTTGGACCAATGGTATTTTTTAATTCATCAAAAAGCGTGCGTGCAAGATCTTTACTCGCATCAGCGTTGCCGTATTGTTTTTCAGGCACATAGATAGAAAATCCCGTATGGTCACCTGCGCGGCCACGATGCCCCGGATAGTCGTTGAAATGTACATGCAATACGATATCGACATCGTTTTCATTTGCCCATTTGTTGATGCCGTAGAGACGAAACGCTATCTCGCTTGAAACGCTATTGCGCTCGATCGATACATTGCGCTCCAAAAAATTGTGCGCTTTGAGCGTCTCCATTTTTTTCTGCGCGATATTTTTAAAGACAATGATATCGTCACGACGCTTGGTAAAATACTCAAAAAGCGCAGGCGCGTATTGCCCCGTAGTCGTATCGCGCGCGACGATAGTCTCAAACCGAGAATCTTTTTTGAAATACGCCTCGAGGTTACGCGACGCCTCAAGCGTGAGGTCAGACTCGCGCACGTGGCGCCACTCGCCTCCTCCGTATTCGTTGTCATGCCCCGGTACAATAAGCATTTTTATTTTTTCAGTCATATAGGCCTTGTGTAGGTCGGGCGTACTAATAGTGATAGGAAAGACCGAACCCAAAAGCCGATCAGAGAGTGAAAAACCGAGACTGTCGCCGATAAGCATCACGAACACAAACGAGGCGAACAAAACCCCCGCGAGCGAAAGAAAAACAGCGATAGCACGCAACATACTGTGCCTTTTATTGTACACCACTCGCTTGAAATTCCGCTGTAGATACCGTATGATTGGGGGCATATTATTCCGCGGTAGCTCAGCGGTGGAGGTCAAAAGCAAACCGCTTTGCTTTTGACGGCTGTTCAGCCGGTTGCGAAACCGCTATGCTATAGAGGTAAAAAATATATTCCGCGGTAGCTCAGCGGTAGAGCAACCGGCTGTTAACCGGTGGGTCCCTGGTTCGAATCCAGGCCGCGGAGCCAGAAAATTATTTATAAAAAAATCTTTATGGCAAAACGAGCTGCTGGGCTCAAAGCCCACAAAAAATCAAACCACTCGCCGAAGACAAAAAAGCGTCTCGAGATCAAGCGTCAAATGCTCGCGAAACTCGCCGCAAAGCGCCGTCGCAGGTAAATCATATACAGCAGAAAAACCACAAACTTCCCGTTTGCGATTTTTTGTTGTGATTGCTAGGGTACATACAGAAAGGAGATCTTCAATGGCATATATTGCTCAAGACGGCAGCACGATCATCGAGCTCGAATTCGCCCGCAATGGAAAACTTGACGGCACTTTTCGAGTTTCAGCGGAGACGCCGGGTATCGCTGGAGACCTGCAGATCATGCTCATCGACGAGAACCGACTCATGAAAAAACACCCGCGGCAGTGGTCACTCACCGCCAAAGCTGAGCCGCTTTTGAAAAAATCATGAAAGACGCGGCTGACGCTTGGTGAGAGCGCGGCCATCTGATAGACGACCGATCCAAGTCAACCGCCTGACACAGTCGGCGCGGTTTTTTCTTTGTACGAAATAGGCTCTATACTATAGGTATGCCTCTGAGCATCAGCACCAAAACACTTGTCCTCATATCAATCGCGCTTATCGCGATCCAAGGAGTTATTTTATTTTCGATGGATCGTACACCGTTTTGTAAGTGTGGTGATATTGGTCTATGGGGTGGAGTGTATCTGAACTCGCAAATGTCGCAACAGCTTGCCGACATTTATACACCATCGCATTTTTTGCATGGTGTTGGATTTTTCTGGATATTGTGGCTCATTCGCAAGAAAATACCGATGTCGCTCGCCACCATGCTCGCGGTCGCAATTGCTGTTGAAGCTGGTTGGGAGATTTTAGAAAATACCGAGTTTATCATCAATCGTTATCGTTCGGTGACTATCTCCTTTGACTACTATGGTGATAGTATTTTCAACTCGCTTTCCGATACACTCTTTATGGTTTTTGGATTTTTGTTTGCATGGCGTACGCCTGCTTGGGCATCGATTGGTGCCCTGCTCGTGCTCGAGCTTGGAGTTTTATGGCTTATTCGTGACAATCTTACTCTCAATATTTTAATGCTCGTCTATCCGCTCGATGCCGTGCGCATCTGGCAGGCGGGCGGATAAAAAACTTCATATAAAAAAATCGCCGTGGAGCCCCGATGGGCCCCACGGCGTGGTGCGATCTACTTTGCGACGCAACCTTTCTCAACGACTGCCATTCCTACTCCGGTACCAGCGTACGCAACATAGACCAGATTTCCAGTGACCTTGTCGCACACAACACTGACAGACACCCAGTCGAGCTCGATCACTCTCTCCTCCCCGGGTTGAGTCATCCTGGGCGTCGCGCAAGCAACGCCCAGGAGCACACTCCCGATTACAGCGAGCGCACTCACTATCGCCCTGACAGCCAGCATAAAAATCCTTTCTCGAGATGACCGACTTCCACTCGGCACTCGTTGGAACTGCTTAAATTGCATATTAAACTATAATGTTATTTTTGTCAATAGCTAGTTGAGGAGCCCGCGAAAACACGCTACAGTACCCCTATGCCTATCGATCCTGCGAAAAATATCCCCACCGTATTTGTGGTTTTTGGCGCTACCGGCGACTTGATGGCGCGGAAAATCGTCCCTGCCCTTCATCTCCTCGCAGCGCAAAAAGTGCTCCCATCGATGTTTCGCGTGTTAGGCGTTGCGCGCAAACCCCTTTCAAACGAAGAGTTTCGCAAACATGTCTCGGCAATTCTTGAAAAACAAAAGATTGATATCGCGGGCGCCGCATCTTTTC
Source organism: Patescibacteria group bacterium (assembly GCA_038064855.1). Classification (NCBI taxonomy): domain Bacteria; species Patescibacteria group bacterium. The sequence goes on along the minus strand of JBBTSE010000007.1, from coordinate 13,605 downwards.
TTGAATCTTTTGAATACGCAGAAGGACATTTTGAAGTCGAGAATGATTACAAAAAAATAGCCGAGCGTCTGCGTACCATCGATGAGAAATGGGGCGTATGCTCAAACAAGCTTTTCTATCTTGCCGTTCCCCCCGACTTTTTTGAAACGCTCGCACGCAACCTTTCCTCGTCAGGTCTTACTGAACCCTGCAGCCCCGAGGAAGGCTGGACTCGCATCATCGTCGAAAAACCTTTTGGCAAAGACCTTGCTACTGCCGAGCGCCTCGACGCACTCTTGGGCACGCTCTACCGCGAAGAGCAAATCTATCGTATCGATCACTATCTCGCCAAAGAAATGCTGCAAAATATTTTGACCTTTCGGTTTTCAAATAATCTTTTTGAAAACAGCTGGTCAAATCGTTTTATCGAGCGCATCGATATCCGTGTACATGAGAGCGTAGGCGTTGAAGAGCGTGGCATGTTTTATGAAAGCGTCGGCGCATTGCGTGATGTCGGACAAAATCATCTTTTACAGATGCTCGCACTCGTCACCATGGAGCGGCCTGCAAGCTTTGATCATGGTGCTATTCGCAAAAAGCGTGCGGAGATTTTAGAAGAACTCAGGACGCTCTCACCCGCCGAAATACCCGAGGCGACCTTTCGCGCACAGTATACGGGCTACCGGTCGATTACAGGTGTGTCGGCTAATTCTGATGTAGAGACATATTTTAAGATACGCGCGTATCTCAAAGCTCCGCTCTGGCGCTCAGTGCCGATCTTTATCGAGAGTGGCAAACGCCTTGGCCCCGCACAAAAAGAAATTATAGTCACCTTCCGACACACCACACCATGCTTTTGCCCGTCTGACGGGCTGCATCATAAAAACACCATAACCTTCGCACTCGAACCGGCTGAGGCGATCCGCGTAGAATTTTGGTCAAAAAAACCTGGATTTGATTTTGGTACTGAACGCCGAGCGCTCGATTTTTTATACCGTTCTGAAGAGAAAAAAACACAGTATGTAGAAGAGTACGCAAAGCTACTCCGTGATTGCATCACGGGCGATCAAACACTCTTTCTCTCAACCGAAGAGATTAAAGCCATGTGGCGCTTTACTGACCCTATTATAGAAGCATGGCAAAGTGGCGCGGTACCGCTCGCCTCGTACGCGCCCGATACAACGACTATCACCTCTGACGCCGCACGCGTAGAACGGTGGAGTGAAAATATCGCCGGCATGGAGCGCGTCATCGGCATCATAGGACTCGGTAAAATGGGAAAGAATATCGCCCTGCGTCTTGCTGAAAAGGGCTGGCGGGTGGTGGCGCATGATCCTGCGTTTGCAGGCGAACTGCATGGCATTGAGGTCACGAAATCTCTCGCTGATCTTGTAGGCGGTCTCTCAGCGCAAAAAATTATCTGGAGCATGGTACCGGCCGGCAAAGCCACCGAAGAAGTTATATTTGGAGCAGACGGACTCTCGGGGCTTCTGAAAAGAGGTGATATCATCATCGACGGCGGCAACTCACTTTACAAAGATTCGCAACGCCGCGCTAAAGACCTCGAAAAGATTGGTATCGAGTTTCTTGATGTTGGCACCTCTGGCGGGCCCTCGGGCGCACGCAACGGCGCCTCGCTCATGGTAGGTGGCAAGCGCGAAATATTTGATAAGCTTGAAGGCCTTTTTCAAGATCTAGCAGTTGGCGGCGGATATGTTTATGCGGGAAGTGCGGGCGCTGGCCACTTTGTAAAAATGGTACACAATGGAATTGAATACGGCATGATGCAGGCACTCGCAGAAGGATTCGCCATACTCAAAGCGTCAGATTACAGACTTGATCTCTCGGAAGTTGCCGCGGTCTATAACCACGGTAGTGTCATTGAGTCACGCCTTGTGGGCTGGCTACAGGACGCACTAGAAATCTACGGCGATGATCTATTAGAGATATCGGGATCGGTCGCTCATACTGGTGAAGGCACATGGACGGTAGATGCCGCCCGCGAGCTGGGTATTAAAACAAAAGTTATTGAAGACGCACTCCAATTTCGCATTGATTCAGAAAAAAACCCGAGCTACACAGGCAAGATTTTGTCTGCACTCCGCAATCGCTTTGGCGGTCACGAAGCCAAAAAATAATTAGTATCCCTGGATCTTTTTGGCGCTTTCGTGTTGGCGGATTTTTTCGATGGCTTTGGCTTCAATCTGGCGAATGCGCTCGCGCGTAACGCCAAACTCTTTACCTACTTCTTCGAGGGTGCGTACAATGCCATCATCAAGCCCAAAACGAAGTTTTAAAATCTTTTGTTCGCGAGGAAGTAAATCGCTAATGATGTCATTGATATGATCACGCAACAGACCGCGTGAAGTTTCTTCCGATGGCGAGAGCATCTTGTCGTCTTCAATAAAATCGCCAAGTGTAGAGTCCTCTTCGTCCTCACCTACCGGTGTATAGAGTGATACGGGGTCTTGCGAGATTTTCATGATGTAGTAGATCTTTTCTACCGGCAAAACCATCTCGGAGGCGATTTCTTCAGGCAACGGCTCTCTACCCAAATCTTGGGTCAGGCGACGGCGTACCTGCTGAAACTTTGAGATGGTCTCCACCATATGCACGGGAATACGAATGGTGCGCGCTTGATCAGCAATCGCGCGCGTGACGGCCTGCCTAATCCACCAAGTTGCATAGGTTGAAAACTTAAAACCTCTTCGCCAATCAAATTTTTCTACCGCACGAAAAAGACCAATGTTGCCTTCTTGAATCAAATCGAGAAGCGAGAGGTTTGATGAGCGGCCCACATAACGCTTGGCGATAGAAACCACGAGACGCAAGTTTGCCTGTGTGAGCTTACTCTTCGCATCCTCATCTCCCTTCTCAATACGCATAGCAAGCTGACGCTCTTCCTCACCTTTGAGCAATGAGATGCGCCCAATCTCGCGTAGATACATCTGTACCGAATCTTGCGAACTATCCTTTTCAAGTCGAGGTACCGCTGATGCGCGCTTGCCTTTTTTAACCACAGGGGCCTTTTCGTCTACTTCAATGAGCTCTTGGGCCTCTAAAACATCGACGCTACCCGCCGCAAAACGAGAATACAAATCTTCGAGGAGCATGATATTGTCCTCGATAGTAGGGAACGCGTTTAAGATTTCTTTGTAAGTGATGAACCCGCGCGCCTTACCGCGCAGTACAAGTTCATCCATCTGCGCCTCTACAGATAGTTTTTTCTTTTCCTGTTTAAGAGCCTTACCTTTCGCGCCTTTTTTGGGTTTTATTTTTTTGACGGGCGCTTTTTTGGGTTTTGGCTTTGCTTTTGGTTTAACGCTTTTCTTTTTTATTTTTTTGGTCGCCATAATTTAAATGATGTATCGCTGTAGCTAAATGAGTAGTAAGTGTTTGAAACTCTGCCATACGCGCATGTGAAGCGGAGAGGTCACCGACTCGTTCGAGTTCGGCGATCTCTTCACGAAGACGCATGAGTTTGTCTTTGATAGACAGCTCGCGCCACGAGTGCAATAAATTGGCAAATTCTTCGTCGCGCCGAGGTAAGTGCCCCGAGAGTATTTCCGCCTCCATGAGATAGCGGTTTGCCGCACCTCGTACATCTTCCCGAAGCTCTCCTAAAATCTCCTCAATCGTAGCCGAGGAAGAGCGCTTTGTCAAAGCAGAAAATATCTCTGCGGTAGACGCAAGAGCGCATTCGTGACGCTCAGGTAGGTCACCGAGTGCGACAAGTTGCGGCTCAAGCAACAAGTAGCCCGCTATGCGTTCTTCGAGCTTGGCTTTGCGTGATTGAGCTACCTCGGGCGCTACGCGTACTTCTTGGGTAAATACTGGCGGTGCACTTGACCCCGCTTTGTATTTACCGAGCTCGCGCCAGAGGGCGTCTTCGCGCACGCCGAGCACACGAGAAAGCTCGGAGACCCAATGCGATTTTTCTATCTCGTTTGGAATATCGGCTACCAGCGGTAAAATCTCCTCACCTATCTTTTTCTTGGCGATAGGGTCGGATGGTGAGAGGCCCGCTGACGCGCGTTTGAGAAAAAAAGCGATACTTTCTACCGAACCCTCTACAAACTCGCGCCAACGCTCGGGGCTTTGCGTCACAATATCAGCCGGATCTTTGCCACCCTCAATTGCTACAATGCGTACATGAAAATCATGCTTGTGCGCGAGACCTACTGCTCTGCGCGACGCTTCAACGCCTGCGGCATCCACATCAAACGAAAAAACAGCAGTATCAGTAAGCCGGCGCAACGCGCCCATATGCGAATCAGTCAACGCCGTGCCCGAGACCCCGACCGCATTGGTAATGCCCGCCTGATGCGACATGATGCAATCCATATACCCTTCAACGATGACAGCACGCTTTTGGTGATGAATGTTTGATTTTGCCTTGCCAAGACCGTACAGATATTTTGATTTGTCATACAGCGGTGTTTGCGGTGTATTGATATATTTTGCAGCCTCTGCGCTCTTTGACGCTTCACCAAAAATACGCCCGCCAAACCCGATCACCCGTCCTGTCGCGTCTTCGAGTGGAAATATAATGCGCGAACGAAAACGGTCATAGGGCCCGCGTGAGCCCTGCACGGAGAGCCCTGCTTTATCAATCTCGGCCTCTGTATACCCTTTGCGTGCCAAATGCTCGCTTGTCACTCGCCAACTATCGGGCGCAAACCCCACACGAAACTGCGTGATTGATTCGGGTAACATACCGCGATCAATGAGATATTGTTTGACATCAGCGGCGCTCGTGAGATTTGATTCAAAAAACTTTGTCGCCTCCTCGGTCAATTCAAGTAAACGCGATCTCTCTGAATATTCTTCACGATGAAATTCTGCGAGCACGATGCCAGTGCGTTCAGCAAGCAGACGCAATGCCTCAGGAAATTCGATGCCGTCAATCTCCATGACAAACGCAAAAATATCACCCCCCTTGCCACATCCAAAGCAATGCCACGAATCGCGCGCAGGTGAGACATAAAACGATGGCGTTTTTTCTGAATGAAACGGGCAACGCGCCTTAAAATTGATACCTGACTTTTCAAGCTTCAAATACCCCGAGACAAGCGAGACGATATCGAGGCGTGATTTTATCTCGGATGTTTGGCTCATACGCTACTCGTTAAAACGAAAGAGATGAAGCTTGCCAACTTTAATGATATCGCCCGCGCGCACCAAATCAGCTTGATTGCCAAGTATCTCTTCGGCGCCCCCGGTAAGTCGCCGTATAGCGCGCTGGGAGATAAGTGCACGAATCTGCGAGCGTGAATATTCGTCACCGAGCGCACGCATGAGCGCGTCGAAGAGCGGCGCGGGTAATACCTTTATGCGTATATCGATAGCGTCTAATGTATTGAATTCTTTGCGAGAAAACTTGCGTTCAAAATTTGCACGCATCTCTTTCGCCGATTTCTCACCGTAAAAAAGAGACACGATAAGCATGGCGAGCTGTTTTTTCGCCTCAAACGGATTTATCTTGATAAACGCGCGCAGTTCATCAAGTTCGTCTTCTCGGATATCACCGAAGCTTACAAAATAACTCTCTGTAATCTCATCGGGAATGCTCATGACAAGACCAAACTGATCTTCCGCGGACGCCGAGAGGGCGATATAGTTACCAAAACTTTTTGACATCTTTCGGCCATCACCAGCCGTGCCTTCGATGAGTGGCGTAGTAAGCACGATTTCCGGCTTCATCCCACGCGCCCCCATCACTGACCGCGCCTGCATAAAGTTCAAGAGCTGATCGATGCCACCCACTTCGATATCAGCTTTGAGCTCCACTGAATCGATAGCCATAAGAGAGGCGTAGTTTGCCTCACGCAAGCTGACGGGTGAGCCGGCCTTAAGTCGCGCGCGAAAATCTTCGCGCTGGGCAACTTCACCAAAACTGATCGCGCCGATTAGCTCAAAAAATTCCGCCAACCGCATACGCGAGAGCCATTTGGAGTTTTGATGTACTTTGATTTTTTTTAAATCAAGAAGCGGCGCTACTTGCTTGGTGTAGGTTTTGATATTTGCGGCGATTTCTTTATCGGTAATCTCGCGGCGATTGTCGGTACGGCCTGATGGATCGCCTATCTTGCCCGTAAAATCGCCGACCACAAAATGCACCTCATGACCCGCGCGCGCGAAAAGACGCAACAGCATAAGTGGAACCGCATGCCCCAAGTGAATCTCCGCGCCCGTAGCGTCAATGCCAAACTTTACGCGGAGTTTGTGCTTTGTGTTCAACAATTCTTCGAGTCCTTCGCGCGTGACTACCTCGCGACATTTGGGACGCACGAGCGCCAAAAAATCATCGGCGGATATTTTGCCGAGTGACTGCTTTGAGCGCTCTTCGAGACGAGTGAACCAATCACCTTCCATAGTGATGAGTATAACGGCTTTTTCGTATCTTTCAAAACTGTTATACCTCGTCTATCACCGGAGGACGCTTTTGCAAGAAATACGCGAGAATTGCTGAGATCAACACGCCTTCAAAAGTCACGCCAGCCAAGATAAATACCGTCTGCTGGGGAAACGAATTGGTAGTACGAAGATGATCGAGCGTATCACGAATCTCACCTACGGGCTTGCCTTGCTGTTCAAGACTTATGCGTACTACTTCAATATTTTTATCTAAAAAAGACGGGTTGATAAGTGTATTGTATGCGAGCATGAAGCTTGCCAAGATGACAGCGGTGATCATGCCCATCAAGAGGCCTGAACGAACACCTTGGCGCATGGTAAAAAATCCCCCGCCCCGCTCAAGCTTCCACTGACGCAAAGCAAAAAAATATATTATAAATGGAATAATCGAAGCGCCGTAGCCCGAATATGCGCCGATATCCAAGCGCGTCGTATGAAACCCCAAGAGAAACTCGGCCAGCATATACAGACATACGAGCCCGCCTGCCAACAGGCCGAACCTGAGCTCGATACGAATATCATCAGCGATAGCGATCATGGTATTGCTACCATTATACTTTGTTTGGATTTGCCGCGCGAATTTCTTTGGCGACACATACACCCCTTTCATCAAATGCATAACAATGTGCCTCTGCCGTACCAAGCTCAACATCGGCGATTGCTTCGTCAGAAAGTTCCTCAATATGCTTGATGAGCGCGCGCAGTGAGTTGCCATGTGCGACAATGAGCACGTTGTGGCCGTCACGCAACTGAGGCTTGATGGACTCTTCAAAATACATTGAAACACGGCCGTGGACGTCTTTGAGTGTCTCGCCCTCGGGTACCGGATGATCCCATCCGCGTCTGATTTTAGAAAATTCTTCCTCACCTACCTCATCACGCACTTGCCATTTGTTTTTTCCTGTATGCACACCGTAGTGGCGTTCGTTGAGCGCGGGACTCGTCGCTACCTCATGGTCGTCAAGATTTGACTCAATCTCTTGGTGGATATGATTAAAAGTTTGGCGCGCTCGTTTGAGTGCTGAGACGTGCGCGCGGTGTACGGGAATATCGGCGAGCGCCTTGCCTGCGCTCTCGGCTTCTTTGACGCCTTCGGGTGCCGAGTCTACATCGGTCCAGCCAGTCCACAAGCCGAGCTTGTTCCATTCGGATTTTCCATGTCGAACTAAAATAAGATATGCCATATTATTTTTTCCCTGCGTACTTTGCCCAATCGCCCAACAGCTCTGCAATGCGCAAGAGTTCATTGTACTTAGCGACACGATCAGTGCGTGACATTGATCCGGTTTTAATCTGACCAGCACCGAGACCTACCGCCAGATGCGCGATAGCGACATCTTCCGTCTCACCTGAACGATGCGAGATAATAGCGCGCCAGCCATTTTCATGAGCGGTATCAACCGCATCAATCGTCTCGGTGAGCGTACCGATCTGATTTACTTTGATAAGAATTGCGTTACCGGCCTTTTCTTTGATACCGCGCTCAAGAAACGTTTTATTGGTGACGAGCAAATCGTCACCCACCAGCTGCAAGGCACCTCCGAGCTCGCGCGTCATGTGCACCCAGCCCGCCCAGTCATCTTCAGCCAGACCATCCTCTATTGAGATGATAGGATAGCGCGCGGCAAGATCTTTATACCACGCGACCATTTCTTCTGATGACAATGTTTTGCCGTCAGCAGAAAGAATATACTTGCCGTTTTCAAAAAGTTCGCTCGATGCGACATCAAGCGCACAAAAAACATCAACGCCGAATTTGTAGCCCGCAGCAGCCGTGGCCTCCTCGATAAGTGAGAGTGCCTCGGCATTGCCACCCTTTACTGCAGGCGCATAGCCACCCTCATCGCCAACCGTAGTACCGTATCCATGTTTTTTCATGGCTTTGCCGAGTGCATGAAAGATTTCCGTCGCCATGCGCACGGCGTCAGGAAATGTCACCGCGCCTTGCGGCACAATCATAAACTCTTGGATATCAGTCGAGTTGGCTGCGTGCTTGCCGCCATTGATAATATTGACAAGAGGTACTGGTAAACTGTACTGGCGTTTTACACGCGAAAGACCGTACACATATTCAAAAAACGGTACACCTGCCTCGAGCGCTGATGCGCGAGCAGCGGCGAGCGATACCGCCAAGATAGCATTGGCGCCAAGCTTGCTTTTGTTTGCCGTGCCATCAAGATCGATCATCGCCTTATCAAGCGCCTTTTGGTCACGCGCGTCAGATCCAATAAGTTTGGGTGCAATTACTTCGTGTACGTTGCGTACAGCGTGTAAGACGCCTTTGCCGCCGAAACGTTGCCTGTCGCCGTCGCGAAGCTCGACTGCTTCATGTGTACCAGTCGATGCGCCCGATGGGACCGCAGCACGACCCATGATGCCGTTTTCCAATATAACATCTGCCTCGACGGTCGGGTTGCCTCGTGAATCCATGATTTCTCTTGCGGTAATTTTTTTGATGTTCATAAGCAAAAATTATACACCAGAGTGATGCACTACTCAACCTGTGAATAGTAAAAGCGAGGCTAACTTACCACCTTTTTATAAAGCTCAATATAGGTAGGAAAATACTCACGCATAAGACCTGCCATCATATACTCGATAGGAGCGAAATCATCGGTCAATAAACGCCTTGCGGGAATACTGATAGTAGAAGTATCAACCAACGTACTAGACAGAAATCGATTCTTGTCGAGTGCATTGAACTTTTGCACCAGTGCGCCATGCGAAAGGGCGACCTCACTCTTAACGCCGAGAACGGTGATATTTTGAGTTTTTGCGTAATCATGCCCGAAAGCAAGAATATATGTATTAGGAAAAGCACTCCGCATAGTGGCGTAGATACTCTCAAACATGACTGCGTTCGGCCCTTCGAGCGTTCCTGCAAAATTGACAGCATAGACGCCATTTGGTGACAGATATCTTTTTATATTTTTATTGAACTCCTGCGTCAACAAATACCACGGCACAGAAATAAAAGAATTGTACGCATCGCCGTAAATAAGATCGAATGTTTCTGTGGGCGCACTCTTGGTACGCGCAAATCTCACGCGGGCATCACCGATCTCGGTCTCTATAGCGTGAGAGCTCACATTGAAATATTCTCTACCAACCTTGGCAACTTCAGGATCAATCTCGCCTACCGTGATATTTGCATCAGGATACTGTTTTCTCAAATTAATAGGCAATGTATAAGCGCCCGCTCCGATAACGTATATATCTTTTACTGAATCGGAAAAAGCAGCGAAGGCGGGTGCTGCGTCAGTATAAAATCTCTGCGACGGTCGTGCGGTCTGTACACTATGCGTATCGATATCCAAAAAAAGGATTCTGTTGTCCCCGTATACAGGAAAGAGTTTATAATCAACGACGCGCATATCATAATACGCAGTCTCTTTATGAAAAATAATTTTGTTTGATTCTGGCTCGGATTGCGCCTGCGAGCTGATGATCAGCGCCGCAAGACAGGCGGCTACCACCAGCATGAGTAGGATGTCGCGGCCGACTATTCGAGGCTGATGCCTAAAGTTCTGTAGATAGAAAAAATAAAAAACGGCTACCAATATAAAAACTACAAGACGCACGGTAGCGGCACTACCGATAGTAGGGATAAAATAAAAACCTGTGGCGAACACGCCCACAATACTGCCGAGCGACCATAGGCCTGAGAGTAGCCCGTATTTCTTTCCGATATCATGCACACTATCAACATATGATTTAAAGATGATGGGAGCGAGCGTGCCAATGGCTACGGCCGGCATCAAGAAAAGAGTCGCGCTCACCGCAACTGATAACTCCATCAGCGAGAATGATTGACGAAGAAGACCGGGGACATATTTTGATAGCGGAAGTATCGTATACACAAAAAACGCCGCGCTCAAAAATGAAAAAGCTATAATCTTTTGTCCATAGTTTTTAATAGAGCGATCCGCGAGCCACCCTCCCAAAAAACTTCCTATCGACAAACCCAAGAGCGTTATCCCGATAACCGATGTCCACGTAAAGATAGATGAGCCAATGATGGGGGCGACTATCCTTGATGAGGTGATCTCTATAACCATCAACGAAAATCCTGCTACAAAAGTAGCGACATAGTATGGCACGGCATGAGACGACAGATGCTTCATCGTAAATAGGTATCAATATTCTTCTTGTGCTCTTCGTAGGTTTTCGCGCAATGAATCTGCTTGTCAGGTGAATGGAGATAAAAAAGACAATCGGTCTTTGCGGGAAATAATACTGCGTTGATCGCATCAAGACTTGGATTTGCGATTGGATGTGGTGGCAACCCATCAAACAAATATGTATTGTACGGCGAATTTATTTTTTTATCTTCGATTTTTACCGGTTCCCACCAACCGCCCTTGAGACTATAGGAGGTGAGCTGCGCGCCGGTAGGCACCGCGCCGTAGTGATCACGCGAATCGCGCGCGTACTGCAATGTAGCATCGATACCGAGCCGCATGGGTTTTTTGGCAAGAAGCCGATTCCACAAGACACCTGCGATAATCGGCATATCGTCTTTGCCGCCCGCTTCGCGTTGTACGAGTGATGCGATTTTTAAAAGTGTGGGCCAACGAATATTTTGCTTGACCGCCTCTTTGGCGAGTGGGGCAAACTTTTCATTGAACCGCGCACGAAGACGATCAGCCACTTGGGCCGGCGTATCGTCTTTTGGTATCAGATAGGTATCACCGAAATACACTCCCTCAATCTCATCTGGCTTTAATGCCGTATGCTTTGTCACCCATTCTATTTCTTGTGCGTCCGTCCAGCCGAGCTCGCGCGCGAGCACATTGGCCATCTGTTCTTTGCGATATCCTTCAGGCAACGAGACCCACACGAGCGCGGGGCCTTTTGTAAAAATATCGGCCAGCACCCACGCATCAATCGTCTTTGCGATCATATAGCCGCCGGGCTTGATGCTGGCAGTACCATTCCACCAGAGCGCTATCCGAAACGCGCGCGGTGATTTGATAAAGCCGTCGGATGAAAGTCGGCTGATAACATCGCCTGTACCGATATCTTCGGCGATCGTAAATTGCATGTAGGCGATATCGCCCTCGGCTTCTTGTGGTGCGCCAAACGCGCCGAGATACAACCACGCAACGATAACGGCGAGAATTAAACCGACTATAGTGGCGATAGTGAATCTGTTTACTCGCATCTCACTATTGTAAGCTATAGCTTGCGCCTCGCAAGGCTTCTATGCTATATCAGTTCTAGAACTGAACCCTCAACCATGGAGGAATGATGAACGCTAGTGCAAGCAAAGGATTGCTCGCGGCACTGATCTTGACGCTGACGCTACTGAGTGCGTGCGGAGGAGGTGGCGACAACTGTCCCTCATGCCATGACGATGCACGCGGCGACGGATACGGAGGCCTCGTCTTCGGCAGCGCGGGCGATGACAGCAACGCACGCGACCTGAAAGACGAGTGTGGATTCGACATCTACAACAACCACAATGGAGGTGGTGGCGACACCCTCGAGATCGCTGGCTGCTACTCTGGCGGCACGCCAGGGCTCGTGCTGGCCTGGGCCTACCAGAGCTTTTCGAGCTACCGCATCTGCAACCCCGGCTACTCTGGAGATCTCTCCACTCCGCTCGCCCCCGGCGAGTGTCGCGTGATCGGAAGCTACTTCCGCTGAAGTGCAGACAACAAAGCCGGCGTCCCTCTTGGGATGCCGGCGATTTTTTTATTATTTATTATATTGAGTAAGATTTTTTGCGCTAATCGCGATGCGATGGAAGCCAGTCCATCAAGCGTTTGCGATGCTTTTCGATTGACCATTCGTTCTTGTCTTTGAAGAGCATGGGGTGGAGTTTTTGAAAATCTTTGAGATTTTCGAGAGTTACTTTGGGAAAGCCTGTGGGAATGCTTTTATTATATGCATCGAGAAAGACCATCAGGGTGGTCATCTCTTGGTTGCCTTCCAGTACATAATCACGGCGCTTGACCATTGACTTGAGTATTGCATAAAAAAAGCTCAAAAACAAGGCGGCAAAAACGCTCTCGCCACAACCAAAAAATCTGCTATTATTGCATAGCTGGAGGCGTCGCATAGTGGTCTAGTGCGCTCGCTTGGAAAGCGAGTATGCTGAAAGGCATCGGAGGTTCGAATCCTCCCGCCTCCGCAGAAAGAAACTTCCGAATCCGAAAGGTTGACGGTTTTTGCTTAGGTTTTACAAAATTGCTTACATCGAAAAATAAAAAATTAGTACCAGAGAGAACGCTAGTCTAGTCTGTTAAAAATGCTAAATTTTTGCTAAAATCATTTTATGGACGAACCAAAGGTCAAACAAACCATTGAGGAAACTATAAGATTGGGTTCAGAAACCTCCAGCGTTGAGTTTAAAGACGCTCGCGGTGGATTTCCTCGTGATACATGGAAAACCATTTCCGCTTTTTCTCATCGTCCCGGTGGCGGTTTCATTGTCTTTGGTGTTACAGAAGACAGGTCAAGAAATTCTATGGAAGCCACTGGAATTACTGAGCTTGCAGTTTTGCAAGAGAAGATGAGTAACGTAGTGAGTACGCAAATGAGCGTTGTTATCCGTCCAGAATATTTTCCAATGACTCTAGGCGGAAAGACGATACTCGCAATTTATATTTCTGAATGTTCTGACCAACACAAACCGTGTTATCACAAGGATACAGGCATGCCTAACGGTGCTTATGTACGCGATGGCAATACAGATAGAAAAATTACGCATGAGGAAATGCTGCGATTTCTTGATAACGCTAAGCTTTCAAAATTTGATAGTACGCAAGCATCGGATACCCAACTTAGCGATCTATCAGAAAAGAAAATGTATGACCTTCTCACCCGAATGGGGCAAAGGACAAATCGCGATGCTCGCATTGAGGAAATAGCCTTTGATCTGCTTAAAAATCTTGGCATAGCTGACACATTTGATGGCGGGAACTTTCCAACTATTGCGGGTTTTCTTATTTTTGCAAAGGAGAAGCCACAACTCAAACGATCCTTCAATCGCTACATTGTTCGTTGCGTAAAATATAAAGGATCAAATGTTGCAACTGATATCATAGATAAAGCGGATATAGATGGAACGCTAAATGAACAAATCGATACGATGCAGAAGTTTATATTGCGTAACATACGGACAAGTGCTCAAATCGTGGGTACAAAACGAGTTGAGCGGTATGAGTATCCTGAAAAAGCTATCCGAGAAATTGTGGCCAACGC
>JBBTSE010000006.1 GCA_038064855.1 Patescibacteria group bacterium | reverse complement strand
TGCCGGCAGCAGGGATCGAACCTGCGACCTAAGGCTTATGAGTCCTTCGCTCTACCACTGAGCTATGCCGGCGACTAAAATCGTGCTTTTTAGAATACCTAAAATATTGCCTTTCTGCAAGACAAAAGCTCCCGCAAAGCGGGAGCTTTTAGAAGATTTTTTATTTACCTAGTGACTTGGATTGCCGCGCCTCCTTCCACATCGCACGCGCCAACTGTCAGTGAACTATTGCCATTCACGCGCAAATAATATCCGCTATAGCTACCTCCCCAACCTTGGGCACCTGCTGGACTTCTTGGAAGAGACCCGAGATACCCGCCCGTAACGAGCGGTGCAATATTTACACAATGACTTATACTCGTCACCCCCGCCACCCCAGCACAACCAGTATTACATAGTGGGGAGCCGTCAGTGGTACCTGTCGCAACAGCTATCATGTATGTCTCGCCAAGTACGATATTGTTATTTTGGAATGTACCGCCCCACGCATTTGCCGGACCTGTAAATGTCGTTGGACTATTAGCAGTGCGTAAACCGTACATATAGCGCCCGCCGATATCAACTTGGTTGACACGAACAGCGCTTGCGATTGAAGCGACATCAGCGTTACGCCGTGCGTTGCGCGCGTCACGAAAACGAGTAAATGGATCGAGTGCCACAAACACTACACCCGCTAAAATAGCGATAAGACCGATGACGATAAGAAGTTCGATGAGAGTAAAGCCACTACGTTTTTTCATAGAGAAAATAATGAGAGAGTAATCTAGTAAATAGACTTATCTTTAGTATACGAGCACGAGACCAAAAATGATATCAGTTATCCACAGCTACTTTGTAAAGAGGTGCCACCACCCTTTTTGCCCTTGTGGCATGCTCCAGTGAAGTGTTGGTTTTGGTATATGAAAATGCCACGACGCACCCTCTTGTTCGAGTGTAAGTCGCGGATCAGTAGCATCCCAACGCGCCTCAAGACCTCGAAGTGCGTACCCCACCGCCTCAATATCACTGGTAGGAGAAGCCACCACAATTGAGATGCCGAAGTTCGCCTCCATATAGGCGGCAAGGCCCGTCATCCGCGAACTGCCGCCAGCAAGGATAATCTCCGATACGCGTGCATTGCGTGTACGCGCAAAATATTCTTGCGCTGCGCGCATCTCGCGGGTAATCGCCTCTAACCCCTTGATGAGTGCAAAAAAAATGGGATGCTCACGATCTTCAAGTCCCATGGCGATTTTTTTCTCCTCTGCCTCGCTATACCCTATCTTGAGAGCGGCTGCGATTTCTTTTGTCAGATACTCACCCGCTATATGCATAGAGCGCGTATAGACGAGACCCGCCGAATCAAGAATAGAGATAGTAGTCGTATGAGCGCCACTATCAACTATCAACACGGGTTCTTTGGGAAACTCTCGAAACAGATTGCGGAAAATAGCAAATACTTCGATATCAAATATATCAACCATAATTCCTTGCGAGTTTAAAAACTTTTGCCACGAGTCTACAAGCGCGCGCGATGCGGCCGCAACCACAACACGCGAAGTATCTTTTGACTGGGGGAAGACACGATACCCAAACGCGATGTCTTCTGCTGGCAATGGAATGTTGCGTGTAACCTCGGTAGAGATATATTCGGCCGATATCTTTTGTGTCTCAAAAATATGAAAATAGGTAGCGGCTTCTGGTATACCAAAGACAATGTGTCGCGCCTGTATTGGTATGGGCTTAGCATCAGCAAAGAGTTTAATAAATGCGTCAGCAAGTTTTTTTTCATCACGAATAGCCCCGCCCGTAATGATACCTGCTCCGAGCATGATACGATTGCGCGCGCGGATAGAGGTCTTTTCGCCCATCACAAGCTCTACTACTTCGATGATATGATCAGCGACGCTGATGCCGACTGCCGTTTTTGTGCCGAAATACATACTATTAATTTGAAACCTCTGTCCATGATATCAGTTGGGGACCAGAAAAAGTTGGATCCACCACGGCAACAATTTTTTTATAGTAGCCATCTTTTGTCGCCGTAATAGTGAGCTCGATCTGCGGACCGAGGATGTCCACCATATCTATTGTACATGAACCAGCTGGGTAGACCGGTACGTTGGTCTCAAGGATTATCTCGCTGATTACAGGATTGTAGCGTATACGCTCAAGCGCTTCTTCAAGACATCCATCAGCAAGCGAGAGTGTCTCTTCGCCCTGAGCGCTCATAAAACCCATCGTAAGCTCACCGATACCCAATAGCGACGCGCCGACCGCCATCAAAAGGGCGGAGGCGCCGACTACAACGACAAGAAAAAGAGCGGCAACCCCCGAATGATAACGAAAATATGTTATAGCTCTCATAGCATTAAAATCGAATACTCATTGCACTCTCGACTGAATATTCATACTGATATTCTACCGAACCCGCATTTTTATATCGAAACGTCATGAATATGCGTATATTTTCTCGCGCGCCATCAGTCAGATTTACAAACCGCAAATCTGTAACCTCAATCTCATCAGAGGTTAAAAACTCGGCAGGGTTGATGCCTACCGTCATACGAAGGCGACCATTATCGAGATTAAAAACGGTATTTTCGGAAGCATTTGGCATCACGACTGACAACACGCCTTGAGGAGAGTTAAAGGTACTGGCAGCTATGTTGATACCGCTGGCACGGCGAATTTTCTGACGCATGATATCAAGCGCAAACCGTGCATTTGACTGTACCTCGGAGACGACTTCCGCCTTACCGCGCGAAGTGGAGACTGAGATACTAAACAATACCAAAGTCACCGCGATCATACCGATAATAGCAAGATAAATGATTATTTCGATAAGAGTAAAGGCGCGTCGCATGTTATTTATATTGTATGCGTATTTCTTGTAATGTCGGCGTGTTCGCACCATCACCGGTAAGTTCTGCCTTGTACCGCACCCATTGCCTACCATTCGCAATACTTGGTATCAGATGCCCTGTAGCAAGAGTAAAATAGTCAGTTTCATTATCGTCATCCCCCTCGGGCCCCATCCACTCTGCGGGGAGCCATGAGGTACCATCGGCTGATGTCTGTATCTGAAACTTTACCGAACAGGTACCACACCCTGCGGGGATTTGTTCCAACCATTCGATCGATTCTACCGGCGAATTATCGACGAGCGGAAATGCAGATGAGACAAGAGAGCCGCTCAAAGGATAGTCACTACTGGTTTGCAACTTTAAAATAGTTCCACTATTTCCAACTGCCCATCCTGCACTGCCCACCAACACAATGTCGTTGAGATTTTGACTTGTTGGTGAGGTGATACTATTCCAAGCGCCATTCCAACGAAGTGTAGTGCCACCATTCCCAAGCGCCCACCCATCTGTTTGACTTACAAAAGCACTAGCATTGAGTGCCGCGCTAACTCCTGGGGCCACAGAAAGCCAGTTGGCCCCATCCCAACGATATATATTTCCACTCGAACCAACCACCCAACCATCACTCATACCCGGAAATACAAAAACATCATCCCATACCTGACCACCCGTATCTTCATCCTCGGCCCACGTCGTCCCATTCCAAAAAAATATTTTACCGCTCGCCCCTACTGCCCAACCAGCAGTGGCAGAGAGCATAGAAACACTATGAAGATTGCTGCTGTGGCCTGGAACAATCTTGGATACAGCCCATGTACCACTATTGTATCGCGCTACCCAACCCGAGTTTCCTACTGCAAAACCCAGTGTCGGGCTCACCATAGAAATCGAATTCCATACATGACTTCCTGTGTCTTCATCCTCGATCCAATTCACGCCGTCTGTAGAATGATATATTTTACCGGAATTCCCGGCAGTCCATATGTCGGTCGGGGATATTACGTCTACTGCATTGATACTCTGCGTACCTAAATTATGAAGTATACGAGACCACGATACGCCATTATATTTGAGAATAATACCATTGCCTCCCACTGCCCATACATTCATGCCATCGGCCGTATCAATCCCATTAAGAACTCGGACCGGCCCACCAACGACACTCGCCCAAGAAAAGCTGGGGTCAAAAATCCATACATCACTGCTTTGTCGCAGCTTCAGCTCTCCACTAAGATTATCAATATTGCCATCGTCAAGATTATAGCGAGTGGCATCAGACCATGTAGTTTGCCCTGCGCCACCCGACCAGTCAGTCTGCCGCCATGTACGCGAATCCCACCCCGTCAGATATGAACTGCGAGCAACCGTGTTTGGAGTCCCTGGCCGCGTCTCCCAACTCACCGTGACTGTCGCGCGCTCGGTATGGGGATCGGGTGCACCAATGGGACATGTTGAAATCACGCGTGTCTGCGGATCGCGGCACACCGCCTCGAGCGTGATTGTGCGTGTAAACTTGCCGAGAGTTTCTGCAGGCGCGCCGGCAGTAAAAATCCATTCTCTGCCGGTTGGCACCTTTGGCACATCCGAAATAGCGCCCGTCACCACCGCCGTCTGACTGCCTATGGCGGGGCGTATTTCATTCCATGCGCCATCGCGTATAGATCGTAACGCCTCCATACCCTCTTCAGCGAGCCCTGATGCCTTAGTCTGATCACCCCCCTGCGTAAGCGCGGTAAAGCCGCCGAGTGATACGCTAACCAAAATAGACGCGATCATGGAAAAAATCGCGAGTGCAATAATAATCTCAAAGAGCGTCTGCCCTCTCATATCTTTATTATTGCGCATCTACGAGACCAGCGGGAGTGATAGTGATGATACGCGTGCCCCCGGTAGCATGTGTGATGGTGATAGTCTGGTTTGCAGCAATATTTGGTATACCAATGCCTCGGCTAAAGTTGATATCGGCCGCCGGAATAGTAGTGGAAATGCTCATTGCACGAGGTATCTGTCGCGCCTCGTTGAGTGTCGGCACACCATCGGGTATACGATAGAGTGTGTAAGATTGGGATGTAAAAAAAACGCCGTGCGTCGCATCACCCACACGCGCGACCGAACGCGTACGCGTAGCACGAAGCGCCGTTTTTATCTCGGTTGTCACATCGTCAAGCTGACCCGATACCTGCAAGTTCGAGACGACTGGCACCGCGATAGTAGCAATCATACCCAAGAGCGCGATGGTGATGAGTAGTTCGGTAAGGGTAAACGCGCGTTTAGTATTTGATGCCACCCGTAATCTCATAGATTGGCGTGATAATCGCGAGCGCGAGCCCACCCACCAGAAGTCCAATAAACAAAAGAAGAATGGGCTCGAGTATAGTAGAGAGAGTTTTTGTCGATGTATCAACCTCGGCTTCATAAAATGAAGCAAGATAAAAAAGTGTTTCCTCAAATTTACCCGACTCCTCGCCCACTTTGATCATGCGCGTGACAATTGGGGGGAATAGATGCGCCTCTTGAGCTAAACTCCCCGAAAGCTTTGAGCCCTTGGCGACATCGCGTCCCACGCGCGTAAGAGCAAGTTTATAATAATAATTGCCCATCGAGTCGTGTGCGATCTCAATCGCTTCATCGACATTGACACCGCTTTTGAGCAACATACCGAGCGTACGCACAAACCGCGCGATATTTGCCGACCTGATCATGCCACCCACAATTGGCATACGAAGCATCAAAAGATGAGTAAACGGGTGTGAAAACTTTTGCCGTACGGCCCACACGAGCACGAGCGTACAGAGAACGGCCCCGCCAAAAAAGAAGTAACCGTAGTTACTGATAAAATGTGAAAAACTAATCAGTGCGCGGGTGGTAAACGGCAATTCGGTATGAAAACTTTCAAAAAGCGGAGTAATCTTTGGTAGTACGAAAAGAGACACGCCCATCGCCAACACAAAAGCCGCCGCCAACACTACTGATGGATACATAAGCGCCCCTTTTATTTTTGCCACAAGCTCTTTCTCGCGTTCAAGTTCGGTCGCGATATTTTCCAAATTTTCTGGCAAGGTGCCTGATTTTTCGCCCGCATAGGTCGCCTCGATAAAAAGCCCGCCAAACACATGCTCGTGATCACCAAACGCTTGTGAGAGCGGCCTGCCCGTTTCTACCGCACGCATGATGTCAGTGAGAACGCCGCGAAATGCGCCGCGCGACGAATCGCGCGTGATAGCCAACGCCTCGGTCAATGTCAAGCCCGACTTGAGCATGACCGCCAAGTGTTTAGCAAAAAGAGCGCGTGTCGCGAGACTCGCGCCCCTCCTGCTACTATGACGAACTTGGAGTTGTGGTTGCGCCATGAATCGCAATATGTTTGCGAACGACCTCGGGAAGCTTTGTAATAGAAAAATCAGTCTTCACCAAGTAATCGACGGCGCCCAAGTCAAGACCCGTCTTGATATCGGAGTCTTGACCGAGATTGGTCAGCATGATCACCGGCACCCCTTTGGTCTCAGGATCAAGCTTGAGCGCGCCTAAAATATCAAAACCATTTTTCTGTGGCAAAATAACATCGAGCAGTACCAAGTCGGGCTTTTCTTGCTTTACCTTACCAAGACCTTCCTCTCCTGAGATTGCCATGCTCACCAAAAAACCTTCGCGAGAAAGCTTGTCACTATAAAGCTTCAGGAGAAACTTGTCGTCTTCGATGATAAGAATTTTTTTCTGATCTGCCATAGGTATGTCTATTGTATCGGGAGCGAGAACGAAAAGGTAGAGCCCCGACCCTCTTCGGATTCAAACCAGATCTTCCCTCCGCTTTTCTCAATAATTGCCTTTGAGATATAAAGCCCGAGACCCGACCCGTCGGGAGCGAGCGCGCTTACATGAGGACTGCGATAAAACTTGCTGAAAATTTTATTCCTATCGCCCTCGCCGATACCAATACCGGTATCAACGCATGAGAATAAAACATCGTGCCCATCGCGCCGGACACCGACCGAAACCGTGCCCTTACCTTTACTGTACCGAATCGCATTGTATACGATATTGTTGATCACTTCATGGATCTTGAGCGCATCGACAGAAGTTTTGGGTATATTTTCTTCAAGCGTGATAGAGAGCGTGGTATTTTTTGCCTGCGCAAATGTCACCAAATCATCGACAACGGTTTTGGCAAGTGCACCGATATCAGTAGGAGTGCTAGCCAACTGCATACGACCTTCGTCAATGCGTGAAGCATCAAGTAAATTTTTGATAAGACCAATCATTTTGTTTGATCCATCAAGTGCCAAGGCCAAATACTCACGCTGTTTGACACTCACCTCTCCTAAATCACCCGAAAGTAAAATCTCGAGTGATGATTTAATACCCGCAAGCGGTGTTTTTAACTGATGTGAAATAATGGAAGTCACTTCGGTAATGCGCCCCGTTGTCTCCTCGCGAGTAAGCTGTTTGTCAGGCATATATTATTCTTTTGTTGCGCGAATAACTTCTTCTATAGTAGTAATTCCTCGAACCACTTTATCGATACCATCCTCGAGCATGGTCGTCATCCCCTGCGTGCGTGCTATGCCCATAATATCAGATGACGCGGCGCGAGCGGCAATGAGCTGTTTGATCTCGGGGGTCATGATCAACACTTCAAAAACTCCCACACGACCAAGATATCCCGTATTGGAGCATACGGGGCACCCCGTACCTTTATACAAGCGCATATTTTCGATATCGGTCTTCAGGTGATTCAACACTACTTCGCGTAAGCGCGCGTCACCCGCAAGCATTTTTTTCTCATCATCAGATCCTTGGTGAGAGGCGCGGCACTTCTCACAAATTTTTCGTACCAAGCGCTGGGCAATGACAATATTGACGGTGGAAGCTACCAAAAATGGTTCAACCTTCATATCGAGTAGGCGCGGAAGGGTGGTCGCCGCGTCATTCGCGTGCAGGGTCGAGAGTACAAGGTGACCGGTCATAGCGGAGTTGATAGCGATATCAGCCGTCTCCTCATCACGAATCTCACCTACCATGATGATATCGGGATCTTGACGAACTATAGCACGAAGTCCCTTGGCAAATGTCAGGTTGGTGCGCGAATTTACCTGTATTTGGCTCACGCCATCAATCTCGTACTCAACCGGATCTTCAATGGTCGCAATGTGTACATCGCGCGTATTGAGAATCTTGAGCATAGCGTAGACTGTCGTGGTTTTACCTGAGCCCGTAGGACCCGTGACCAAAATCATGCCATGCGGATTTTTGATCGCGCTCTCAATTTTTGCGCGATCAGTATCAGAGAGCCCTACATCAGACAAGCTGTACTGCCTGCTCTTTGACGAAAGCAAACGCATCACTACATTTTCACCTTCCGTCACCGGCACGATCGATACGCGCACATCAACTTTGTCATCGTCAGTTTCAAATGACAACTTGCCGTCTTGCGCGGCACGATGCTCATCAGTACGCATTTTCGCCAAAATCTTGATGCGCGTTAAAATCACATCGAGCAAATTTTTGGGAAGGTCAAGAATATCATGCATCACGCCGTCAATACGAAACCGAATAACAATTTTTTGTGCATGCGGTTCAATGTGCGCATCCGATGCTTTTGACTCATGCCCATAGCGTAAGAGTGCGTCGACCATCGCTACCGTGGCTTCATCTCTATCCTCGCGCGAAAGTTTTTCGTCTTTGAGTTGATCAAGAATCTTGGTAAACGCATCACGAATATGCGCACGATAAAACCCGAGTGCTTCGGTAAGCCCTCGCTTGGAAATATAAAATTTTGCGATGGGACCGGCAAGGCGCTTTTCGAGTAGATTTGTTATTTCGGCGTCCCTGGGGTTGCGCATAGCAACTTTGTAAGTATCTTTGTCGCGCCCAAATGCGACCACGCCACGCGAACGCGCTACAAGCTCGGGGATCTGATGCAACACTTCTTCGTCGATTTTTTCTTCTTGAATATTGATAAAAGGCACGCCGTATTCCTCGGCGAGCACCTGACCCAGCTGATCATCACGGATGACATCTTTTTCGATAAGCAAATCTTCGAGTGGCTCGTTGTGCGTCTTTGCCTCCTCGGCAAGCACATCAAAATCGGCCGGCAATATGAGGCCGGGACCTACTAAAAGCTCTTTGAGTCGCGCGTCAATCATAACAAAAATATAGCCCTAGTATAAAGCTTTTATCACTTATGAAAACGGATAAGTTGGAGTTTTTTTGCGCGCGCCATACGCTTGATAGCTGCCTCGCGCTGTAGGGCCTTACCTCTTGAGCTAGCTCGCTCTCTATATACTATCTTTTTGGGCAAATGCGAACGCGTGTAGCTTCCACCCTTGCCAGCTTTGTGTGCGGCAAAACGCTTTGCAAGATCATTGGTAATACCGGTATACAAACTGCCGTCTTTACAGAGTAGGATGTAGATAAGCCACATTATTATTTATCAAAAATATTGACGAGATACTTATCGATCTCACGCTGCTCCAGATCGTAGAAATGTTTTTTCTGATTGTAGAGGTCAGTCGCAAGCTTTACACCCACAAAGCGCCAATGCCACGGCTCAAACTGATAGTAGGCATTGTTTTCTGGATACGAAAGCGTGAAGCCATATTGGTGAGCGTTCGCCAAGAGCCATTTGTAATCCGAAGTGTCTTTAAACACGGAGAGATCGGTGCCTGTTCGTACCGTGGTAAAGTCGATCGTCGTGCCAAGCTGATGTTCTGAATATCCCTGATCAGCAGAAAACTGATTTGCGCTACCCGCACCATAAGTCACTGAATAATTTGATTTCAAATCTGCCTGCGTGCCAAACGAACGATAGCTAGAGCTTACGCGCAAGTCAAAATCAGGGCTGGTATTTGCTTTTAAAAGTTTTTCAAGATGCGGCAAAACGCTTGAGTGGATCTGCAAATCACTTTTCGGATCACGCGTATATTGCGACGAAATCTTACTCAGGTTTGCAGGGATGTAATGCTCGTTGAGAAAATATATCTTTGAATATTTTTTCAAAAGCTCTTCGTCGGTATAAGTAAGCTTTTCAAGTGTACCTACGGTACCCGAGATGCTCTCGAGCTGTTTTTGTTGTTCTTTGACGCGCACTTGCTCACTCGTCAACACACCGCGCAATTTTTCTTGTTCGGTTTTTGTCAGTGTTAGATTTTTGTCGAGGAGCGCCAAAGTCTCTGAAAGACTTTTCGCGGTTGCCAGCTGATCTTCTCTGACCATCTGCAATTTTTCAGCGAGTATGGCGTTTTCTTCATAAATAAGCTTGAGATGATACGAGACAAAACCAAACGCCGCGAGCACCAATACCGCCGCGCTATACCGCGCGATTACAAGATGTTGTGGCGACAATACCCTATATAAATCCTTCACTCTTCAACTGTAATACAAGCAACACAAAACAAAAAGCGAACCGTATCGGTTCGCTTTTTGTTGTCTGGTTGAGTATTCTGAAGATAGTTCGAACGCATTTCGCGGCCACAGGCCGCGAAATAGAGAAGCCCCCCGAAAAATAATCGGCTTCGGTGCGATCTTTGACAATTTCAAGTTTTTCTTTGGCGGCAAATTCTTTAAGAAAACTTGTGTTTGAGAAAATACCAAGTAGCAAGGGTTGGAATAATTATCGAGGCACTGGATACAAGGATGGTTCGAAAATCAATCGCGGAAATTCTTGGAAAGTTAAAGATGGCATACAATACCGCAATTCCAAAAACAATCTTTAGTATTCTCTCCGTCTCGATTTTACTTTTACGAAAAACATCATTCACTCCATATCGGATACCAAGCACTTGGCCGAGAAGGTATAGAGCAAAGAGAATATAAAAATACCAATAATGTTGTTCAATAAATATAACTATTCCCGCGTATGATAATTTTTGAGAAAAAATCACTCCCAATAAAATCAGAGCCGGAGGCACCGCAACCACAATTGATCCAAGCCAAGCAAAAATGGCAATCATGATGACCAACCAAATAATACTCCTGACCGGCTTTTTAACATCCGGATTTTCTTGTGCGATGTTTTCCATTGAGTATTTAGAAAGCTGTTCTAAAAACAGTTGCGAATCCTTGAGCCATGATTGAAAGAAATACAAGAAGTATAGGACCGAGAATACTCCACATTGCTTTTCTCTTGAGACGTTTTTTCTTATTCGCATCTAACTCACCATGTGCTTTTACTGCGAAGAAAATGCAGAGCGGGATACCGATAATAAATGCGATAGTGCCTATTAAGGTGAGACCTGTAAAGATTAAGTATGACATAGAGACGATTTATTGAATTTAATACCTATCGACCAATTTAATAATGAAAAAATCTTTTCCTAAAATATGGTTCGAGCCGATGTTTTTGACAGGTTCTTTGGCAGTTTTTAAGATCGCGCCGAAGCCGATTATTTTTCGGGGGGCTTCTCTATTTCGCGGCCTGTGGCCGCGAAATGCGTTCGAACTATCTTCAGAATACTCAACCAATTCACAAAAGTCAAACCGGCAGACCCCTCGCCGCCTGCGGCGGCGACCAAATCGTACGGCGGGCGTGGGGAAAAGTGCAATCGGCGGTTTTGCTTTCTAGGAAAAGAAAATTTTATTCAATTTAATCTAACTACATCATGAAATACATTATCTACGTTCGGAAATCTACAGAAGACGAGGATCGTCAGATTCTCTCAATTGAGGCACAACTCACCGAATTGCACGAATTTGCCGCCAAAGAAAAACTTGAAATTGTCGCCTCTTTCGAAGAGGCAAAAACTGCCAAAGAACCTGGGCGAATGAAATTCGCTGAAATGTTGTCATTTCTGGA
>JBBTSE010000005.1 GCA_038064855.1 Patescibacteria group bacterium | reverse complement strand
GGCGAAAACTATTTCGCATGGAAAGAGTTTTTCCAAAAAATCGGCTCTAACCCTATTCTCAAAGACAAAACGCTTTCATGTCATTGGGGGGAGCTTTGGGAATTCACCGCTTCCGCCGTAGGCGGAAAGGGTTTTGAAAAAAATAATAGTGCGATTTTGGCTCCCGCAAAATCGCTCCATTTTCTTAATTCCGACAATGTTTCGTTTGGTGGACCTGGGGAGAATCGAACTCCCGCTTGCGCAATGCGAATGCGCCGTTATACCACTTAACTACAGGCCCAAATACTAGCTAGTTATACTAAATTTTCTCTTTATTGCCAATAAAAAGTATGGAAAAGGCCGCTCCGAAGATTCGAAGCGGCCGCATTAGAAGCCCTCACGCGTGAGGCGCTCTTTCATCTTGGTGACAAACGGGCCTGCGCACTCACTGCACTGCACGGCATGCGAGATCCAAAGCGCATGCTCAAGCTCGTGTAAGTTGAGCCAATCGTCGACAAGCGCCTGAATCTGCTCAGGAGTCTTGTGATCGGCGAGCCCTCGGGGCACGCCATCAGCGGGAGTGTCGATCCTCTCGAGATCGATACCGAAGGACTTCGCGATGGCGGCGAGCATCTTGGTGTTATCGTCGCTTGGTGAAGTCATAGGTCACCTTTCTGCCAGGTTTTTTGGGTTGCCTCTGCTCACGCTCCTGACGGTACTGACTAATAGTATTAGAGATGTTTTTTGATATTTTGTCAAGTGATTTTGCGTGGTGAGTATCCCCGCTCGCCAAGTAAACCTAAAAAGGCTATACTACAACGCATGGGCGAAACCCTTAGAATGTGGAAACTTGCGAGGTTCTTTAAGAGGAACTACCATTCGCTTGCTGAATGGGATCACAAAGACTTATTTCAATCTGCGAGCAATGGAGAGCCGATTCCGAAGGAAACTCAAGAGTTACTGGAAATTTCTTTTCAGCTTCAAGAACCGCGAGTGTTCCGAACAGCACTTATCGCTGGCTTCTCACAGGAGTTATGTAAAAAAGAGGCAAAGGGCAGTAAATATGTGAAAGAAGAAACCATTAAATCTAAAACAATTGACGCACAAAATAGAGTACTAAACTGTATAGCAAAACAGTTTATAGAATTCGATGAAAAAGATAGGACGGCTATTTTCCTACCGCTAAAAGGTCAAAAGTTCGCCACCTACGAAGGATTGCTGAAAGAGTGGATTATAGATGATATAGGGATACTTTGGTCTGTAGCTGGAACAGTTATTGTTACTGCGTTTAGTACCAACTGGAATTTGGCTATAAGGCTAACTGGCTATATCTCCCCGTGGTGGTGATTAGCTTGATTTTTTAAATATATTTCGATAAATCAGTGAATGTACTTAAAAGCCAGTATATAAGAACAAGAAGAGCTAGAGCGCCACTAATTAAAATAACTAGCTTTTTGAAAAATTCACGAACTGTAGGTTCTCCGAACATATATTCACTTTAGCAGTAAAAGACTTGATTTTCTAAGCTAAATATGCTATGTATATCAACACAAAAGCAGATATACACAGAGACTTAGTATAAATGCGTTATACTGTATATAGAGGAATATTGTTAAAGGCAAGAGCTGGAGAGTGAGAGAATTGAACTCTAAAATCGGGATACCAACCTAATTTCCTGCCTAGGCACTCCCCAGCTTTGACCTTCGACCGTATTCTAAAAGAAAAAGCCCTTCCACGGTGCCACATGAAAGGGTTTTTTCTTTCCACCACATGGCACTGTGATGCTATACTCGTAGTATAGCACAATTTTGCATGAAAGACAACGAAACAAATAAAAAATCTTTCTTTGACCTTCTCAAAAAGGCAATTACACCCTCTCCATTAGGAGGTGGAAAAGATTCAAAGAAGCGTGGCGGTGAGAGTAGCGAAAAGCAAACTCGTTCGCGTAGCTCTGCAAATGACGAGGCGAAACCGAGTGATAAGTCCCACGAATAGAACGCTTGAGCTGACCCCAAAATCCCTCAATCGTATTGGTATGGATATCACCTCGTACCCAATGTCTTTTGCCGTGTTTGATACGATGACTTTCATAACCTAGTTTCGGCAATTTAGCATACACACGAAACTCATCGCTCATAATAATAGCGTCCTTTGATACCGTAGCTTTGATGTTATCTAAGAGACTACGAGTACCACGATCTGATATCTTCTTTACTCGAATACGCCCTTTGCGTTCTACCATACCCATAAGGGCGGTTTTCTTTGAGAACTTTTCGGCATGACCTTTGGTACGCCCACCAAAATATGTCTCGTCTACCTCTACGGTACCCGAGAGCATATCATCGCCGCTTTCCATGAGCTTTCGTATACTATTAGCCATACGCCATGCACACTTGTAGGTTACGCCAAGCTGACGCTGTAGTTCTTTTGCCGATACCCCATTACGGGAAGCGGAAAAGAGGAAAATGGCATAAAGCCAATTAGTAAGCGAAGTAGAGGACTTTTCGAATATGGTGCCAACAAGAGGGTGCAATTGCTTTCCTTGTGGGTTGGCATAGCACTTACGCCCTTTTACCCGATAGTATTGTTTTGCCTCAGGGTGTTTGAGGGCAAAGATATAGTCTAGGCAAATGTCGTCATTGGAGAACTCTGCCTGAAACTGTTTATAGGTATACTTTTCCATGCCCCTATACTAGCAAAACAGGGTACTTGTTGTCAAGGGATAGTTACCTTTTGCGTCTCGCAAAAGACCTGACGCCGGATCAATATCTTCAGGTCTATGCTCACCTGCGGGCATTTCCAGATACATCGGCACCACGCGTAGAGCAGGGTAGCGCGTCTGAAGATTGCGCGCGTTCATGATAAAAAGATTTACTGCCGTCTCTTGGCTCTTTTGCTCTTTCTCGGGAGATAATGTTTCACCTCTATCAAAAGTGGTAGCAACCACTTCGCTGGTTTTACTTGGTTTTATCTGAATACAAAAAATAGTCCCACCTCCTTTTTCTATTGATACGAGATCAATCTTTGCCTGCACATCTTCATCGGTGCGCGCCTTGGGACTATAGGTCTCATACCCTATCGATTCAAAAGCGGCAATCGAGGTAACGAGTCTACCTATGCCGTTGCGCGTAGTTCGCTCGATATCAGCATCATATCCGCGACCCTCGAGCACCCCATAGGAAGTGGCGATGCCTCGCCACACGCTATCAAGCGGAGGCAGGTTATCACGGTTTTGATAGATAAACTTTGCCCCGCGCGCCTGCGCCACTGCCAACTTTCTATCAGGCGTCATACCGTTGCCACCTTGTTCGCGATGCTTTTGCGCCTCTTGCCAAATAGCCATACGCGGCAACATGAGTACTGACTCTGCCTGCACACCTCGCTCTTTATCAAAATGTTTATTCTCAAGATATTCGCGTGCCTTGTCTTCAAAATATTTTACACCCACATCAGCGGGCGGGGAGAGCGCGATACCAGCCGTATAATCGACAACATCGCGCACTTGATCGGGCGTGAGTGCTGGCGGTTCATTGAACCTTTCACGGCCGCTCGTAAAATCTTCAAATTGTCGCGCGGCTTCCATATATAAAATTATAGCAGTCGGAGCGCTGGGAATCGAACCCAGTCTACGCCCTCCCGAAGGGCGCGTACTACCGGTATACTACGCTCCGAAAATATTATTTAACTCTGTGTTTTCCTTTTATTTTCGTTACTTCTTCTTCTTCAAGCGCTGATGATTTTTTCTTAGCACCATCTGCAAGCGCTTTGAGTTGCCGTTCAGTCATACCCGCAAGCTCTTTTATGCGTGCCTGCAAAATATCTTTGGTATTGCGCTTTGGGTCATCGAGCACTTCTTCGAGCAAAATGTTGAGTAGTTGGCCAACCTTGGGGCTTGGTTCAAGCTTTGCGATCTTCATGATATCACCGCCGTTTACTTTGAGCATTTTGACTGAGATAGGATCGCGTGAAAGCTTCTCGATAACAAAACGAAAATGACGCAATTTGTACGGCTCGGCCTTGGGCACTCCCGAACCAATCCTGTCGCAGAAGCGCACTTTTATCAAGTCTTCCATGTCTTCCGGACCCACCTTGCGGATGAGCCGGCGGACTGACGCCTCACCAACTTCGTCGACATTGTAATAAAACAGGTGATAGCGCACGAGCTTTGATACTTTGTCTACAAATTGTTTTGAGTATTTGAGACGATTGAGAATAGTAGTCGTCATCTTGGCGCCAATTATTTCGTGACCGTAAAAACTTGAGTCAGGCCCATCGCCACGCTTTGAACGCGGTTTGCCTACATCATGCAAGAGAGCGGCCATACGCACTTCGAGTGACCATTCTTTTGATGCCGCGTACTTGAGCGCGTACAAGTTGTGCTCCAACACTGTATAGATATGGTGTTTGTTTTGCCCCACGCCGTATCCCTCCTCAATCTCGGGTGCTACCAATTTTAAAATACCGAGTGCACGCACAAGCTCGAGCGTTTCGTGCGGAGCGGGGGAGAGAATAACCTTTGAAAACTCATCGCGAATGCGCTCTTTGGCGATAAAACGCAAAAGTTTTACGGTTTTTTTGATAGCCACAAGTGTCTCGTCTTCAATATGAAATCCGAGCTCAGCTGATAGGCGCAACGCGCGCATGATACGCAACGCATCTTCGGAAAAGCGTTCCTCGGCATTGCCTACCGCACGGATAAGACCCTCGCGAAAATCGCGCTTGCCAGAAAATAGATCGATGACATTATCAGTCTTTACATTGAGCGCGAGCGAGTTGATAGTAAAATCGCGGCGCGCCAAATCTTCTTCGAGCGATTTACCAAACTCGACTTTGTCAGGATGTCGTTTGTCTGAATACTGGGCCTCGGTGCGATAGGGGGTTACCTCGACCATCGCAAGCGATGCCTCGGACGGATTTGGCGGAAACACGCATACGGTACCAAAATCGTTTTCGTATTTGCTATCAGGAAACAAACGCAAAATATCTTCGGGTACCGCGCTCGTGGTGATATCCCAATCTTTTGGTTTGCGCTCGATGAGCAGGTCACGCACTGATCCGCCCACCACAAATGCCTCGAAACCAGCGCCCTCGAGCGTTTCAATGATAGAGATTATTTCTTTTGGAATTTGTGCCATTGCGTTACTGTCCACTCGGTAGGGATCGAACCTACGACCGTTCGCTTAAGAGGCGACTGCTCTACCAACTGAGCTACGAGTGGATATTAAAAAATAATATTAGTGCCCTCGGAGGGACTCGAACCCCCAATAACTGGTTCGAAGCCAGTCGTGATATCCATTTCACCACGAGGACTCGCGTCATTGTTTATACCATATATAGTAGCACGGGAAAAGGGTCGCATAAAAAGGAAAGAGGCGCCGCACGATGATTCATGCGACGCCTCGGTTTACTGTTTGCCCCCAATGTTTTGGGGGCGACGATATATGTGAACTCTTAAGGCCTCACCTTCTTGTCTGCGCTGCGCTGTCCAACTTCCTCATGCTGATAGTAAGATCAGCGGGCCCGTTGGCAGTGATCTGAATGCGATTCGCGGTCGGGTGGGTGCCCGGCCGGTAAACACCGCGGTAGACTACTTCCTCGCCATACCACAGTGTTATGTGCATCGGCGCGTTGGATGGAGTGATCCCCCAGTCGCCACCGTGCAATTGAAGCATTGTCTTATCGCCAGTCTCCATCCGCTGAAAACAGCGAACCAGCTGACCGATATCCGCATCACGGAAGAGAGCGTCGTGGTCACGGCACGGAACCGTCTGGGTCCCGCCGAAGATCTTGTTGATCGGCGCGGTGATGTTAACCCCGCCGAACTTCCCACTAAGCTGGTCAGCGATACTGCCGAACGAAGCGCCGGGTTGCGCGAGTGCAGCCAGCAACCAAATGAATACGGCCGTGACCACCGTACCGAGCCGCACGCTTGGTTTGAAGCCGAGCGCCGCAAGAGCGATGATGCCAACCGCAGTCGCCTTGAGCGCGGTGACGAGGAGCGGCTGCCCCGAGTAGTCGCCGGTCAAAACATCGATCACTTGCGCCGGCCAAGACTTGGCGCCGGCGAAAGAATCAATGACTGCCAGAAGCACCAGCAGCACGCCGGGAGCGAAGATTGCCCCTCCAAACTGCGCGTGGAACCTCCGTACGATCAAGCCGATCAAGATATACATGATGCCGATGAGCAGAATGAATCCGCTCCTTCTCTCGAAATCGGGAAACGCGTTCCAGCCACTCTTCACCTTCGCCGTAGCGTTGGTGACGATAGCAGATTTTGCGACAATCTCCGAGAGATCGCGACCGCGAAACTTCACGCTGCACTCCTCGCGCCTGACGCGCAAGGCGTCGATCTGCCCGCCAAGAGCATTGAACTCTCGATCGAACTGACCGACATCCATCTTGCCAGCGATGCGCGCGGCCGTAAGGATATTCATCTCGCCAGTTAGACGCGTGGTCTCGCGATCGATCTCGTCCTTGCATCCCTGTAAGTACCGAGTCTCGATATCGTAGGTTCCATCGTCGATCCGCTCGGCAGTTCGAAGAGCAACTGACGCCCCTCGTCGCTCGAATGATCCACCGATGTAGGACGGAAAACCCCCAACGGTGACGCGCACAGCGAACGGCAAGAGGATGGTGACCACCGCGAGCACCGCGGCGATCCACATCACTATCTTGCCGATCCGTTCGTTCGCCTGCGAGGCAATACGCCCTGCCGCGAACATGCCAATGATGATGAGCGTCGCCCAGAAACCGGCGACACCCGCTACCTTGAGCACAAGCGCTGTGGCAAACGCCACGAGCGCCCAGATTGCGTACGAGTTCATGCAGATCCTCCTGTCGGCTTGCCGCCGACAATCTTGTTTGCGAGCGAGTGGATCTTTCGATCACGCCTGCGCTCGAGCCATTCAGTCACAATAGTGAAGATTACAGCTCCGATAGCCGTGATAAATGGCCCCTTCCCCTTGAGGAAGGCTAACGGATCCGCATCTGATGTCGGAGTTGTGCCCGCCTGCGGGCTTCCACTCGCGGGTGGAGATTTGCCTCCACCGCCACTTTGCTTCTTTGAGGCGATGTTCACGACTGCTCGCCCCAGACCTGCTGCCTCGTCACTAAACGCGACGGGCAGGTAAACGAGACCGGCAACCACAAGGATCCAGAAGGAACCCCACATACCTCGGTTGAAGAACCAGAGGAATGACTGCCAAGCGGTTGGTGCCCATTCAGGATGCATGGAGAGCAAGCCCTCCCGCAAACCTTCGGGCAAACCTTCAACCTTGCTCGGCAGTGGCGCGTCGGGTAGCAACCACAAGTTGAATACCAGAAGGAGTGCCGCGATGAGCCAGATGGTGGCGAGGCGTACATTGTTGTTACGCAGACCGCGCGGCTTGGGGCCGGCGTAGTCATTGTAAAACTCCTCGTAGCCTCCCGTCCCACCGACGATCACATGGATGTCAGCGGACCGTTCACCGAACTGGACAGTGTGCGTGAAGTAGCCATGCTCATCAGTCAGCACTGGCTCGACCGTGGGGATACCACGATAGGGAGCGGCCGAGATGAGCACGGGGTACCTCGTTGCAAACGACGAGTCCTTGTAGACCACGCATCCACTCACAATGTAGTGACCATTTGATCCCACACACTCGATCACGGGCCTCACGATCTCCTTTGCCGGTATCTTACCGAGATTGGAGAGCTCCTTGCGGAGCTTCGTGAGCATGATCTGTGCAGTGACATTTTTGGCCGCCCGCTCGAGGAGTGTTGGCCCGCGAAAGAGTTCGTCGCGCTCGCGACGAGCCTTGATCACGGCGACCTGCTCCTGCAGATCCTTGATCTCTCGCGCGGTTACCGATGGCTCTCGCGCAAGCTCTCTGAGCTCGCGCTCAAGTCGCTTGAGCTCGATCTCGTCGCGCACTTTCTGCGCCTTCTTAGCCGCTAGAGACTTCTTCGTCTCCTTTGGCAAGACGATGAACCGCGCAACGCGGTTGCCGACGACCTTGCCGCCGGCGATGATCTCGGCCGCGACTTCATAGCGCGTGCCGATCCGGAGTCCGGAATCAGTGCGAGTTTGGGCGTAACCAGTACGTCCGTACTGCTCCACGCTGGCACTGGTCCCTTGAGGGGACCGATCGAGATAGAACCGGATCTGCTCAGATCCGTTCCCGCCGACGATGTCGGCAAGAAGAAGAATAGTGAATGTTCCATCCTTCAGCTTCTCTGGGGTCGTATAGTCGACCTTCGAGATCTGAAGACGGGGTTGACGGTTTCCCGCGTTATTGGCGTTGCCGGCACCTTTGTTCCCTCTACCTCTTTGTACCATCTCTGGACTCCATTTTGCGCAGTATTTCAGCGCTTCGTTGTTGTTTTTGCCTTATTTTTCAAGCCCTTTTGGACTTGGAGTTCACAAATCAAGGTTCTGTCCTTATCTGTATTTCTGAAGCTATTATACCAAATAATATGATAAAAGTCAAGTGCCTTAACATACCAAAAACCCTTATTCTTCAACGATTTTTTGATGTTATAGAAGACCATAAATACGACACTCTTGCAATATTTTGGGTCAGGTATAGAATAATGAACAGAAAACCAGTCGGCCTTTTGGCTGACAAACCCCACAAGGAGGGACCATGAAGCGAAAGGACAGAATCGTGACGCGCGCGCGTACCACTCTACGCACACCAAACCGGGGACCAAGGAGACTCCCGGAGGCGATGAGGGATCGTACCGCTCAGGCCGCGCCGAACGAATCTGGCTCGCAGCAGAACCCCCACGAAGACGGGGATCGGAGAGGGTAGCAATTCACAGATGAGCTCCATGGGGGAGCTCTAGCGAGGGGGAAGTATGAGCAGGTGGAATCCGTCAGTAGGTCAGTGGTCGCATGTGGCGGCATCAGGAAGCGATACTCGCTATCCGCTCAACACCGACCGCATGGTGCGCGAAGACGAGGCGATCGTTCGCGCCAACCGCGAGGGGAGGACGCGCGAGCATCCGCGTCCGCAGATCACGGCAATGACGCCGCCGGCACGGTGCATCAGCTGCTGACAGATGGATACTGGCGCTAGGGGAGTGACGGCAAACACTCACCCACTATGCGTCGTGATGACGAAACAGGTAGGGCAATAACCCACGGCATTGGGAGTTGACCCGAAACGGCACGGAGGATCCTGGCAAGGATCCTCCGTTTTCATTTTTATTTTTAAAAAATTACTTTCTGCGCTTTCCGTGAAATGCTTTGTGTACTTCGCGGAGTTGCCGGTCAGTCATGTGAGTATAGATTTGTGTAGTGGTGATCGACGAGTGTCCGAGCATCGCTTGTACTGATCTGATATCAGCGCCGTTGAGCAAAAGATCGGTAGCAAACAAGTGACGCAAAGTATGTGGTGTCACTTTGCCGGGGATGCCTGCGCTAATCGCGTAGCGTTTTACAAGTCGTTCGATCTGACGCGGCGTGAGACGCGCAGGATTTTTCTTTTGCGTACCTACAAAAAGTGCTTCTGACATATCACCGCGCTTGGAGAGATACGCGCGGATTGAGTCTTTAGCGTCTTTGGATAAAAATACGATGCGTATCTTCGAACCCTTGCCACGCACGGAAAATTCATCACGACCCAGATCGAGCGAGTCACGATTGAGCGCCGTGAGTTCTGATACGCGCAGTCCAGTTGAGAACAGTAGTTCTAAGATCGCGCGGTCGCGAACTCCTTGCAGGGCATCAGTTTTTGGCGCACCCAGCAATCGCTCCAAGTCTCCTTCGTGCGGTATATCAATGTCTCGGTCTCCAAGTTTGGCGAGCTCCACGCGCTCGGGCGCGAGTGATTTAATATCGCGCTTGGCTAAATATTTTAAAAACATCCGCAACGCAATAAGGTGATAATTGCGCGTGCGAGGTGAAAGTCCCGTACGGTTGAGCGCGAGACGGTACGAGCGGACCAAGTCGTCAGAGATGTGCGCGGGGTTTAAGACTTTGGCGTGCGTAAAAAAACGCTTGAGATAGTGGTTATAGTTTTCTATCGTCTTTGGTGAGCGGCCACGCTCAAGCTCCAAATCTTCCAAAAACTCACGCATTATTTTTTCAATCGTCATAGGTCGCACAATATTACAATCAGTATAGCAAAAAATACGAAAGGCGAGCCTGTGATAGACTCGCCCTGTAGTGCGAAGCCGCTTTGTGCGGCTTAAGAATTGATTTGAGAAAGAACTGCAAGATGAGCAGGCGCGACCCCGAAAAGAGGGTGAGCGGATCGTGTGGCGGCACGAACCTTCCCCTAACCGAGGCCGCGCCTGCGTTGTCCCGCGTGGTCAGCATACCGCACGGGAGCTGGCACCACTATACGGGCAAATACCCCTCTTGTCAAAAGACCGAAGGTTTGTTAGAATACTTTCCATGCTGACAACAGTGAAAAAAACTAAACTCATCGAAAAGCACCGCGTCCATGAGACAGACACGGGCTCTTCGGAGGTTCAGATCGGCCTTTTATGCGCTCAAATCGAACGACTCGCCGATCATCTTAAAAAATACCGCAAGGACAATCACTCTCGCCGCGGTCTTTTGAAAATGGTCGCAAAGCGCAAGTCACTGCTCGAGTACATCGCCAAAGGTGATCCAAAAAAACTTTTGGAACTCCAGCGACACTTCGGCATTAAAAAATAATGGACCTTAGAAAGCATAAAGATCAGCGCGTCGCTGTGTTTATCGACGCGCAAAATTTGTATCACTCCGCGCGATCACTCTTTGGCGCGCGTGTAAACTTCAAAGAAGTACTCAAGACCGCTGTGGCAAATCGTCAACTTATACGCGCGTTTGGCTATGTCATCAGTACCAAGACGGGGGAGGAAAAGGGATTTTTTGATGCGCTGGTCGCCCTTGGCATTGAAACGCGCGCCAAAGAGCTCCAAGAGTTTTATGGTGGCGCCAAAAAAGCTGATTGGGATGTGGGCCTTGCGATTGACGCGGTACGCACCGCGAGCACGGTAGATACTATTGTTATCTGCTCGGGTGACGGCGATTTTGTACCCTTGGTAGAATATTTGAAAAATAATGGCCGTAGAGTTGAGGTGATGTCATTTGGCCGCAGTACATCACTCAAACTCAAAGAATCAGCTGACGAGTTTATCGACCTTGGCGCTGAAGGCAAGTATATTATGAGAATTAGAAAACAACGAACCCCTGACGAAAATGACAATGCTTGAAAAACAAATCTTTACCCGCGATATCGCTGGCAAAACAATAACAGTTGAGTTTAATAATATCGCATCTCAAGCCAACGGTTCAGTTATGGTGACTGTTGGTGGTACCACGGTATTTGCCACCGCGGTAATGTCACACAATGCACGCGAGACGGTTGAATACTTTCCACTTACCGTTGATTACGAGGAAAAGTTTTATGCCGCGGGCCGTATTTTGGGTTCGCGCTTTATGCGCCGTGAAGGTCGTCCGTCTGAAGAAGCCGTTTTGATCGGCCGCCTTATCGACCGCACCATACGCCCACTTTTTGATCATCGTATCCGTCATGATGTACAGGTAGTCACCTCGACACTTTCACTCGACGAAGAAAATAGCCCTGATATTTTGGCGGTACTTGCCGCATCCCTTGCGCTCGGTAGCTCAGATATCCCATGGGCAGGGCCCGTAAGCTCGGTGCGCGTAGGCAAGACTGATGGTGCCTTTATCATCAACCCGACCGATACCGAACGCGCCGCACATGTGCTCGATCTCGTAGTATCCGGCTGTGATAGCAAAGTAAATATGTTGGAGGGTAAGGCAAAAGAAATGCCTGAGGAAGAATTTGCCAAGGCGATTGAACTCGCACTCAAACATATTAACGAGATAAACGAATTTCAAAACGAAATTTTTAAGAAAATCTCGAAGAAAAAATTTGCGCCAAAGATTGAAGAAGCGCCCGCAGAGACGGTAAATCTTTTGAACAAGCATTTTATGCAGCGTTTGGAAGATGCGCTCTTTGTGCCTGACAAAGTACACCGTGACCATACGCTTGGCGAACTAAAAGCTGAATGGATGAGCTCGGTCAAAGAACAATTTCCAACACTTTCAAAGGGTACGACCTCTGATATGTACGAGGAAGCGATCAACGATATCGTACATCGCAACGCTCTTGAGAAAGATCGCCGCCCCGATGGCCGCGGTATGAAAGAATTGCGCTCGCTTTTTGCGTCAACCGGTCTTCTCGCGCGCACACACGGATCAGGTCTTTTCTTCCGCGGTGATACACACATCTTGTCAGTCGTAACTTTGGGCGCACCTGGCGACGAACTCTTGATCGAAGGTATGGATGTTCGTACTAAAAAGAATTTCATGCATCACTACAACTTCCCACCGTTTTCAGTAGGCGAGACGGGTCGTATGGGTTCACCCGGACGCCGTGAGATAGGTCATGGTGCTTTGGCTGAAAAAGCTTTGGAGGCAGTTATCCCTGCCAAAGAAGATTTTCCTTACACTATTCGCATCGTATCGGAGACACTCTCATCAAACGGATCATCATCGATGGGTTCGGTATGCGGTTCAATTCTCGCACTCATGGACGCAGGCGTGCCGATCAAGCGCCCTGTCAGCGGTATCGCTATGGGTCTCATGATGAAAGATGAAAACACCTATAAAGTTTTGACTGATATCCAAGGACCGGAAGATCATCATGGCGATATGGATTTTAAAGCCGCTGGAACATCTGAAGGTGTAACTGCCGTGCAGATGGATGTCAAAGTGGGTGGCGTAACATTGAAAATCTTGCGCGACGCGCTCGCCGACGCACTTGATGCACGCATGCGTATTATGGATGTCATCCTCAAAGCTATGCCCGCACCTCGCGCGAACCTTCCAGCACACGCGCCTCGTGTTATCAAGATGAATATTCCTATAGATAAAATCCGTGATGTCATCGGCCCTGGAGGTAAAACTATCAATGAAATCATCGCCGAGACCAAAGCTACTATTGATATTGAGCAGACAGGTGTTGTCTATATCACGGGCACCAACCAAGAAGCAGCCGAGATGGCGCAAGCTCGCGTGCTCGCGATAACCAAAGAATACGAAGCGGGCGAAATCGTCCGCGGCAAGGTATCACGCGTATTTGAGTTTGGCGCCATGATTGAGTTTGCGCCTCGCCAAGAAGGACTCGTGCACATCTCAGAACTTGCTGGCTTCCGTGTAGGCAAAGTAACCGATATAGTGAATGTGGGGGATGAGGTGGAAGCAAAAATCACTGGCATCGACCAAATGGGTCGCGTCAACCTTTCTATCCGTGCCATGACTGAGACAGTAGAAGAAACTGCTGTCCGCACGGCCGAGAAAGAAGAGCGCCGTCCGCGTCCGGGTAGTGACCGTCCGCGCGGTGGTGGTCGCCCTCCTCGTAGGTAATCTTTTTCTTTTCTAAAAAACTATGCCTCCGAACCAAGACCGGAGAGATTCGTTTATCCGCACCATGAGAGGTGATGCGGAGCAACTGCTGCGGCGCGACCAAATATCGTTTGCCGATATTTACGCGCAGCAACAAAAATCTATCCGCGAAGGAAACTACCAGCTCGCGCGTCCGCACAACGCGCCGAGCCCGAGCAATACGGGACGCATCTTGAGTGTTTTTCTTTTTATCATGTTACTCATGGGTGCTGGTGGGGCTGGATATTATTTTTTCATAATCAAAAAACAAAACACGGGTGGCGGTGGGGGACCAGTAGCGGGACCAGAATATCCACGGCCAATCATCAACCCGCAAACAACATCAGTCATTAAATTTCGCCGTGGAGATCGTACGGGACTTTTCCAAGAGATTGAACGATTTGGTAGACAAAACGCTAACAATACTTTTACCTACCTTCCGGTACTGAGTGCTGATGCGGGCAAAGACTATACGCTTACAAGCCCGAAAGAATTTTTGGAGACACTGGAAATTTTTGCGCCATCAAGTGATTTTTATACAAACCTTACGAGCGAATGGAACGCCTACTACTACGGATCTGATTTGGTTTTTGTCTTTGGTATCAAAAACGAAAGTACCGCGCGCGGTGTGATGTTTAGCTGGGAGCGAACACTCTTGCGGCAGTTTACTTCTCTCCTACGCGAAAATGATCCGGGTATCGTCGAGTTTCGCGATGTCATCATTCGCAATACCGACACGCGCTTTGGTCGCTACGGTGAAGGGTCGCTACGCATTGTTGGTTATGGCATCGCTCGCAAAGAACTCTTGGTCATCGCAACCTCTGAGCGGTCGCTGAAAGCTGCGATTGAACGACTCGTGGTACGATGATAGACTTGGAGTATGAATA
Organism: Patescibacteria group bacterium; assembly: GCA_038064855.1. Taxonomy (NCBI): domain Bacteria; species Patescibacteria group bacterium. Next base: position 46,867 of record JBBTSE010000005.1, on the reverse strand, counting down.
CTGCAAAATTTGAAAAACTTCTGCGCGAAGAAAAACTGCAAATTGAAAAAACTCTTTCATCAGTCGGCACCAAAAATCCAAAGGTACCGGGTGATTGGGAGCCATCATATCCTGATCTCAATGTTGATCCATCAGATCGCAACGATATGGCTGACGAAGTAGAGGAGTTTGATAACGCGCTTGGCGTAGAAACTGCCCTCGAAGAAAAATTGCGCGAGATTGATGCGGCACTCGATCGCATTCCTACGGGCGATTTTGGCAAATGCGAAGTAGATGGAATAGAAATTGATGAAGCGCGCCTTGAGGCCAACCCCGCCGCAAAAACCTGTATCAAACACTCGTCATAAACCTGTGGCGACAAAAATCCACTCGGGACAAATTGTAGGGCTCAAGGGATTTCCTATTGAAGTTGAAATTGATATGGTGCCGGGACTTCACCGCCTCTCGATTGTAGGACTACCTGATAAAGCAGTAGAAGAAGCGCGAGAACGCGTGTCTGCCGCTATAAAAAATTCGGGCTTTCGCCCACCACAAAAGAAAAACAATCGCATCACCGTGAATCTGGCGCCCGCGGACTTGCCGAAAGAGGGCGCTTTTTTTGATGTACCGATCGCACTCGCGTACTTGGCTGAATCGGGTCAGATAAAATTTGCGCCAGAAAAAAAATTCTTTGTAGGCGAGTTAGCACTCGAAGGATCCACACGGCCCGTGCGCGGTGTTGTCTCCCTCTTGCTATCGGCGCGTGAAAACGGATTTGATGAGGCGTATGTACCCGAGGGCAATCTTGAGGAAGCGTCACTGGTAGGCGGTATCACTATCTATGCCATAAAACATTTCTCCGACATCACCAAACATTTGATGGGTGAGCATACACTTGAACCCGTGAGACAAAAAATGTTTTCACCAAAGACAGAGAACCCCGAGCTTGATCTGCGCGATATCAAAGGTCAAGAATTTGCCAAGCGCGGCCTTGAGATCGCGGCGGCAGGCAATCACCATGTGGCATTTATCGGTCCGCCTGGTACCGGCAAGACCCTACTCGCGCGGGCTCTGGCATCAATACTCCCTCCACTCTCATTTGAAGAAGCGCTCGACATTACATCCATACATAGCGCGGCGGGTGTTTTGCGGGGAGGCGTCGTGCGCGAACGACCTTTTCGGAGTCCACACCATACCTCTTCGTATGTTTCACTCGTCGGTGGCGGCACGATACCGCGCCCGGGTGAGGTAACACTTGCGCACGGCGGCGTACTTTTTTTAGACGAGTTTCCTGAATTTGATAGGAGAGTGATTGAAACGCTACGCCAACCATTAGAAGATCGGATGATCTCTATTTCACGCGCAAAAGGTTCTATGACATTTCCCGCACACATCATGCTGGCTGCCGCCATGAACCCGTGCCCATGCGGCAACAAAGGATCAACTAAAATTTGCACCTGTAGCAATAGTGCGCTCGAACGCTACGCGCGCAGACTCTCGGGCCCAATCGTTGATCGTATTGATATGTGGCTTGAAATGCCACAAGTAGAATATGAAAAACTAGCTTCTGATACGGAGGCGGGGGAGACGTCCGCCGCCGTGCGCGAGCGTGTTACCTTAGCACGTAATGCTCAACGCGTGCGATTTGGCGAGGTGCAATTTGCGACCAACAGTGAAATGACACTGCGCGATATCAAGACACATTGCGCGCTTGGTGAGACGGAGAAAAAACTTTTGGAAGATGCGTCAAAACGGTTGGACCTGTCAGCGCGCGCGTATCATCGCGTACTCAAAGTGTCGCGTACGATTGCGGATCTTGCTGGTACAAAAAATATCGGGCGCGAACATTTACTTGAAGCACTTCAATACCGCCCCAAAAAAGATTTGTTTTTGAGCTAGTATTGACAAATAAGTATAGAGATGCTATACTGTATATACTACATAGAGAAAATTTCTCGACCTGCATGCGGGTCCTCAAGGCTTTAGAAAAGCCAATAATTTACTCAGACATATCCAGCAAGATTTTTTTCGATTGGCTGTTCAGATTCTCTGCTATATAAATTATTGGTTCCTCTAAAGTCTCTTATATAAAAACTCCGCATTAAGCGGAGTTTTTTATTTTAACTAAATATTTTTTAGAAAGGATTCTTCGCACCGCGGACTTCGAAGTGTAGGTGATTGCCAGTTGATTTACCGGTTGAGCCTACCGCGCCGATGGTTTCTCCTTGCCCGACTGATTCTCCGACTAAAATATTTACCGCGCTGAGGTGAGCATACAGAGTCTGCGTACCGTTTGCATGCGCAATTACCACATAGCTACCGTATCCACCATTCCAACCCGAACCGCGCGCGATGATAACGGTGCCTGCCGCTGACGCGCGCACGGGCGTACCGCGAAGGGCTGCGATATCAATACCGTTATACCCGTGAATACCGCGCGAGCGTGTACCACCGGCGAGCGGGCGCAAGTAATAACCGACGAGTTCGGGGCCACTGCCACGAACAACTGCGGGGCGTGATGGCGTTGAAGGCGCTGATACTTCGGTGACTTCTCCATCAGGCACGAGCACAATGGCACCTACTTCGAGCGCGTCTTTTGGATCTAAATCATTAAAGTCTACGATGTCATCGGGATCACCACCATATTTTTTGGCAATCGTCGCTACCGTTTCACCTTTTTTGACGGTATGTTTTACGCCCGATACCGGCAAGATAACCAGCACATCGCCCTCTTTAATCTTGCCGCCTTTGGGAATATTGTTTGCCCAGCGAATCGTCTGATCTGAGACATCAAATGTTTTTGCGATAAGCGTCAAAGTATCGCCCTTGCGCACCGTGTAGGTAGAAATTTTATATGAGATGCTACTCTCGGCGGCCTCTGCTACATTGCCCAGCGGGCCTACTGATGAGGCGATAGCGGTATCATCAACAATCTGTGTATCAATCTGATGTGGATCGGCTGGTGCTTCTGATGATAAAAAAGGAAATGGTTTTTGTACTGGGTCAGGCACTGGCTCGAGCCGCTCACGCGTCACTTCGTTTGCCTCAGATACTCCAAAAATACTTCTAAAAAAACCGCCGATACTAAAAGCGGACGCGGAGAGCGGTGCGACAAGCGTTGCCGCTACCGCAAAAACAAAAAGATGCCGTAGTATGAGTCTCATAGATGTTCCTATTGTCTGCCTATTTTACCCCATTTTGGCATTTTATGGAAGTGTTTGTGGATAGGTAAGGTATAACATTTATCCTTATCTATAAACGATTATTTGGCTTTTATGGGGAGCTTTCTTTATATGTAATGCCCCCCTATACTCGGTCTATGGCAATCACCGATGGGCTCAATGAGGCGCAAAAAGAGGCAGTTTTGGCAAAAGACGGCCCTTTGCTGATAATCGCCGGCGCCGGATCAGGTAAAACCAAAACGGTTGCGCACCGCGTCGCCCACATCATCCAATCGGGGACTTCTGCCGAAAAAGTCTTGGCGGTTACCTTCACCAATAAAGCGGCGGGCGAGATGCGTGAGCGGATCTATGCTCTTTTGGGGCGCGAGCATATCCGTATTCATGAGGGTCACGAGCCCTTTATCGGTACCTTTCACTCGCTCGGCGTTTATATACTCAAAAATCATGGTCGCGCTATCGGTATACCGCGCTATTTCACTATTCTCGATGAAGAAGATACGCGCCAAATACTCAAAGATCTCATTGTTGAGTTTGAGCTGGACCCTGATACCTATACCCCACCGCGCATCAAAAACGCCATATCGAGCCTCAAACAAGAGATGATTGACGCCTCTACCTTCGCCCAAACTGACGACAATAGCCCATTTCAACGCACACTACGCCAACTCTATGCTGCCTACGAGGCGCGCCTTATGAGGGTAAAAGGCCTTGATTTCGATGATCTTTTAATGAAAACCGTCATGCTCTTGCAGTCATCTGACGAGGTTCGTGCCTACTATGAAGAACGCTGGCACTATATCCATATTGACGAGTATCAGGACACCAATAAAGCCCAATATATCCTCTCGCGCCTGCTTGCCACGCGTCACCGCAATATCGCGGTAGTAGGCGACATCGATCAGGCGATTTACTCGTGGCGCGGGGCTGATTGGCGCAATATCCTGCAGTTTGAGCTCGATTGGCAGGGGACGAAGATTATCACCCTTGAGAATAACTATCGATCAACAAAAGCTATACTGGAGGCCGCAAACGCGGTTATTACCAACAATACCGAGCGTAAAGAAAAGACCTTGCGATCGACAAAAACCGAGGGGGAACAGCTTGGACTATGTGTACTCGAAAATGAGAAGCAAGAAGGTATGTTTATCGCCGAATATATCAAGGCTTTGACTGAACGGGGGGTCAAACCAGGTGAGATTGCCGTGCTTTTTCGCACCAATGCCCAATCACGCGCAATCGAAGAAGCGTTTCTGAAGCGCAATATCAGCTATCGCCTTATTGCGGGGGTTAAGTTTTATGAGCGCAAAGAGATCAAAGATGTGCTCGGATACCTCAAATATGCCCTTAATCCCGACGATATGCTCTCAAAAAAGCGTATTTTGAACACTCCGGCACGCGGAATCGGCAAAGTACTCATGCTCAAGCATTTTGCGGGGGCCGTACTGACCAAAGCAGAGGAGGTAAAAATAAACGCCTTTCTAGCCATCATGGAAGATATTAAAGGTGCGGTGACGAAAAAAAATGCGACCGAGGCACTCACGACTGTTATCAAACGGGCGGGGTTTGAGTCGTACTACAAAGGCAATAAGCTGGAAGTAGACAGGCAAGAAAATGTAAAAGAGCTTTTAAGCGTTGCTAAAAAATTTGATACACTCGCGCCGCCCGAGGGCATCGAGCGACTTTTGTCCGAGGCATCGCTCGCCACTCAAGATACTGAAGTCGAAGACAAAGACTCGCAAGTGATTTTACTGACCGCGCACGCGGCAAAAGGTTTGGAATTTGATGTAGTAGTGATCGCAGGACTTGAAGAAGGATTATTTCCACATAGTCTTTCGCAAACGCCGAGCGAGATTGAAGAAGAACGCAGACTTTTTTATGTAGCAGTCACGCGCGCGCGCGAAAAAGTGATGATCACGCTCACGCGCCGGCGCATGTTGTGGGGAGAAACTTCGTTCAATGATCCTTCGAGATTTTTATCAGAGATACCCGAGCACCTTATATCGGGCATTGACCTCGCGCACCGGGTACCGCAAGATTCATCATATGAAGAAGAATCTATCGACATCTTCTAGCGTGCAAGAAAAGCCGTTTCGGGCAAATACCCTTATGGGGCAACACTTTTTGCGCTCTCCTGATGTGGCAGGTTTTATCGCGGATGCCGCTGACATCAAACCGACTGATACTATCTTAGAGATTGGCCCTGGTAAAGGAGTGTTGACCGAAAAACTTTCAACACGCGCGGGACGCATCATCGCGGTTGAAAAAGACCCGCGCCTTGTCACACATATGCGCGACAATTTTTCAAAAACAAAACTCGAAGTTATCGAGGGCGACATACTCAAAGTTGATCTCGCGAGTATCCTTCCTGCGCACTATAAACTCGTCGCAAACATTCCGTACTACATCACCGCAAAGATTTTACGCACTTTTTTGGAACCACCCGCGGGCGTCGCGCGACCCGAGACCATTGTGCTCATGGTGCAGTATGAGGTAGCCCGACGCATCACTGCCGAACCGCCCGATATGAATCTTTTGGGGCTGTCGGTACAGGTCTACGGCAAGCCACGCATCGCAAAACGAGTCTCGCGAACCTATTTTAAACCACAACCCGCAGTTGATTCGGCCGTTATCGCCATCACCGACATATCGGATGCATTTTTTCGTGAGCGCGACATCGATCCAAAACATTTTTTCGAACTCGCAAAAAAAGCTTTTGGCAGTAAACGCAAAAAATTGAGCAATACCCTCGGTATTGCATCAGATAAACGCCCTCAACACCTTACGCTCGAAGAGTGGGGCGAGATCGCGAAAGGATAAGGGCAAAAAACACCATCTTATCCACACAAACGCGAAAATCATTGAGAAATAAGAGGTGTATACTATATATAGCGAAATGCCCTTTGTGAGGGGTATACGCTTGCGTTTTGAATTATCTTCCCTCAAAAAAACTAGTCTTTTTGTTTCTAGCCATCCTTGCGGCCGGTGGTATGGTCTTTTTCGCCTCTGGTAGGGGAGAAAAACTAGCGGCCAAGAGCTCGATACGGGCACAAGTAATCGACCCGACGAGCCAGCGCGATACTGATGGTGATGGTCTCAAAGATTGGGAGGAGCTTATCGCGGGAACCGACCCCCAAAACCCCGACTCTGACGGCAACGGCATCCTCGATGGCCTTGACCGTGCGAGTACCTTGGCATTTCAAAATGAGATTCTTGATAAAGACGGTACGCTGACCCTACCAACCATGGAGCTCGAACGAAGCCTTTCTCAATACATGGAGGCGCGTGTCAAAGAAACCGGCACCCTTACCAAAGATGATTTTAACGAATCGATAAAAAATGAGGTTACCAACAACACTATCGCGGCGACTGAAAAAATCCTCGATCAACGGAACCCTTATACCAAAAATGATCTACGCATCAGCGCGTCCTCGGATCCAAAAACATACTTTAACACTGTAGGTCGCATAGGAGAAAAATATTTTCCGCTCAAACAAAAAGTAGGTGAAAAAATCGGGGGAGTAGAAATCTTCCGTGGGCTCCTCGAGAAAAAAAATAGAGATGGTACCGCCATGAGCGATGAGGAGCGTGAGGAGACATTGGCGCGTATCGCAGGCTTTCGCTCAAAGTATGCCGGATTTGCATCAGAGCTCAAGGGAGTACCCGTGCCCGGTGAACTGAGTGAGTTTCATCTTTCGTTCATGAATTTCATGGCAAACACAGCGCTTGCCATTCACCATATATCTCTCTTGGATACCGATCCGATTTTGGGAACAATCGGCATGCAACACTATGTATTGCTCGTACAAGACGGCGTAAAGATTATCAACACAGCACGGGAAACAACACAGAAGCAAAACATTGTCTTCACCGATCAAGACTCTCACTACGCAAAATATTATTTCACCAAGCCGACCTCATGAGATACGCAAAGTACATCATCGGCATAGCGCTTTGCTTTAGTCTTTTTCTTGGTAACGCTCAGCCAGCCAATGCGACCATCGTTGAAGACTTTATGGATGTTGTCTTCGATATTCTCAATGAGATAAGCACCGTCATACAAGAGGCGTATAATTCCCTCACATCAGACTCTACGGAGGCACTCTGGTATAAAGAATATTTCATTGATACGGCGGTGAAATTGGCGGTTTCCCAAATCAAAGAGGCACTTATCGCAGACACACTCTCGTGGATGGCAGGCGGATTTGAGGGTGGCGGGCCACTCTTTGTACAAAACCCCGGTCAGTACTTCTCCGAGGTAGGAGATGAGGCGTCGGGCGCCTTACTCGCAGAGCTTGCTAACACATTAGGACAAGATGATGATTTTTTCTGCCAAGATTTTGGTCCTGACCTTATCTTTGAGCTGGGTAACTACCGTAGGCAACGGGGATTTGGTGCTGGATGTACGATCAACGATGCAGTAGGCAACCTCGAACGATTTACCGACAATTTTGAATCGGGCGGGTTTGATAACTGGTTCCAAATGCGCAATAGCAACAACAATGCTATAGGATTTCAACTCAAACTCTTTGAAGAGCAGATGTACCGTGCGGATATACGCAAGGGCGATGTCCGACTTGAAACCGAAACCGGCCAAGGATATAAACCCGTACGCGAATGTATTGAATGGGAAGAAACTGAGGCACCTTATTCGAGCGAGGAAGGATCGACTGAAATTGAACGAGTATGCAAAAAATACAAAAGCAGAACCGTCGGTCAAGCGGTCGCTGATGCGGTCAGGCCCTCTATCTCTTCAAACATGGAAGGGTTGATGGCCGCCGATGAAATATCCGAACTTATAGCCGAGACGGTGAGTGCGGCTATTCAGGGTGCGATTAAAAGAGGATTTGATGAAGTACGAAACTGATAGAATGTTATGAACAAAAAACTTCGCATCATACTGATCACATCTCTCGCGCTTGTCGCACTTGTTCTTTTATTGGGGGCGTTACCAGCACTGGCCGCGGAACCAAAGGCAGAACATAGCGGACTCGACAACCTGAGCGATGCCTGCGCCTCTGCTGGATTGAACTTCTTCATGCCTGCTAATCTTGGGCTTTGCGCGTCATATTTCTTCGCGCGAATCGCTTATCTATTTGTACAATTTGCGTCATGGCTCCTGTGGGCAATCGCAAAACTTTTCAATATGGTGCTGGTGATACAAAACGGCGCCTTCCACAACCAACCGATGGTAAATGTGGGTTGGATAATTGCACGCGATGTAGCAAATATTTTCTATATTTTCTTCCTGCTCATCATATCTATCGCCACCATCATCCGTTACGATTCGTACGGCATGAAAACGCTTCTTTGGAAGCTTATCGTCTCAGCATTGCTGGTCAACTTTAGCTTGCCTATCGCCGGTTTGATCATCGACTTTTCTAATGCCCTTGGAAATACCTTTTATATCAACATGTCGACCAGCGAAGATAGGGAAATCGGTAATTTTGCAAAAAATCCTGATGGAACTATAGACACAACACACAAAACACTTGATATATCGACGACACTTATCAGTGGGTTTCATCCGTCAAAACTTCTTATGCGAGCCCCTGATGCACCAAAACCAGCTGCCTCCGAACTTGCCGACACCCTCATTGATATCATTATTGCTGAGATTTTTGCCATTATACTTATTGTTGTCGTCTCTATTGTGCTTGTGGCCGCCATGGCCATGCTCATCACCCGCATCGTCGTCTTGTGGTTCGTACTTATTTTAGCTCCGTTTGCGTTTCTCTTTTGGGTATTGCCGAAAACCTCAAGTATATCAGGTGAATGGTTTGAAACTCTCTTTAAGCACGCGTTTTTCTACCCTGCATTTATGTTCACGCTCTATATCAGTATCACCGCCATCAAGTACGGCGTCATCGCAAAGATGGTGAATGCTGACAAAGATGGTTTAGCGGGTGCAATGTTTTCCAATAGTCAGTGGGCGGCGACTGGCGCAAGTCTGTTTACTCAAAAGATCCAACTTATACTCAATTTTGCCATCCTTACTATGTTTGTGGTGGGCGGTCTTTTGGTAGCACAGAAGATGAGTATCAGCGGAGCGGGAGCGGCAACAGCGGCAAGCAAATATCTTGCCGGCAAGGGTAAATCATTGGGCAACCGCGCACTCTACGAAAGTGCGCTCCGACCTGCTGGCTGGGCGTCGGAAAAAGTCTCCAACACCGCCGTGGGACGAGCGCTCGCGCGCGTACCATTGGCCAGACAGGCACTCCGCGTACCGGGGGCGGCGATTCAAAAGCGTGATGCTGAACGCGCAAAGATGGCGGATCAACAAGCAACACGCGTGAAGGGACTCGAACCTCGAGCCGCCGCCTCACTCATGACCACGCTGAATGCTCGAGGAAAAGCAAAGGCATTTGAAACAATGGATGAAAAGCAAAAAGCGCGCACGGTCCAGGAGATGAACACGAGCCAGCAGGTAGCGTTTGCAAAATCAATCCATTCAACTGATCCGAATAAAGACTACGAACGCCAAGTGGCCATCGCATCAGGTAGTGTCGAGCAAGCGATGAAGATCTTACATGGTGACGAAAAGCCCGTCAAAGGAAAAACGAGCGATGCGGAAACAAAGATGTACCAAGATAATGTAGATAAATATGTGAAGAGTCTCGGAGAAAAAGACCTGGCCAAACTACGCAAGGGAACTATCGAAGGCGACCAATATTTCCAGCGCGCAGCTATCAAAAACAAAGTTGATACCGAAAAACTCCAGAACTCGCATGATATCATCGATCCGGATGCGCGCGAAGCATTTGAAAATCTTACGAAAGAGATTAATAGTGTTGCGGGATCCATCAAGATTCTTCATGGTGTTGAAGCACCACCAGGCACCTATGATCCAAAAGCGCCCACCTCTGAACAGCAGGCCTACCAAAAATTGGTCAACGACCGCGTTTCGAATATGGATGAGAAGCAACTCACCAAACTCAAACCAGATTCGATCAATAACCCTTACTTTGAAGATGTTATGTTTAAGAGCTTTTCTGCAAATGACATGCGCCGCGTGGCACAAACGGGTGAAAATGCAAATGCCATCAAAGAATCTCTTGAGCGCAAAGTCGGCAAGACCGGCAAAGATCTTGAAGATTTTCTTGATGGCGTCCTCCCCGATGCAGAGTTTGAGAAACTTAGTACAGCAGATAGAGCGGGTAAATATAAAGAATCAGATGTGTCGCGCGACTACCTCATCAACACGAATCTTCTGAAACTTATGAAATCAGCTCCTGCACGCAGTCTTATTGTTGATGGCACCCCTCTCTCTCGCCGCGATGTAAACACCGGCCAGTTTGCCGCCCCCGGTGCGCCACCTGCGACGCCCCCTGCCGCACCACCGCCGGCACCCTAATCTATGAAAACATTTACCCAACAACAAATAATCGACGCGTACGATCGGCTCCCTGATCCTGTTAAAGATGCGATTTTTGAAGAAGCGACAGCAGATAAAATACAGGCAGTCGGCAAAAAACATGGCCTCTTGCTCGACCGCATGGGCAATCTTGCCGAAGAGGTCGGATATGTAATGCTTGGGCTTATCCCCGCAAAAGAATTTCCTGAATATGTAATGCAAACATGTGGAGTATCAGCGCAAAAGGCAGGAGAGATTGTCACCGACCTCAATCAGGCAGTATTTCTGCCTATCCAAGATCATATTTTCTCAGCGGTAAAAGAGCCAAAGCCGGCAGAGAAAGTGGTAGCTACTCCGCGAGCATTTGATGCGGACCCGTCGCCAGCATTTCGCCCCTCATCATTTGCTATGCCTATGCAGGGAAGTGAGCAAAAATCATCAAAAGGTCAACCGTCGGTAGCCCCAATGATTTTTCCTCAAAAACTGCACGAAGAGCAGTCGAGTCCCACCGCCATGACACAAAACCAGCCGAGCATCGCACCGAAAGCCCCCGAATTTCGCGAAATAGCAAAAGACACAAAAAAATCGTCGACGACCGATATTCCTAAGGCGGGCGATGTGTACCGCGAACCAATACTATAGACTATGCAACAATTTCAAGTACCCCAATATATTGAGATCGAAGATAAGATAATCGGTCCGCTCTCGGCAAAACAATTTCTCTATATACTTGCCGCTGGTGGTGGAGCGCTCTTATTTTTTGGGCTTGGTCTCCCTAGTATTATCTTTTGGCCACTCACACTTGGTTGGATCAGTCTTTTCCTTTCGCTCGCCTTTGCTAAGATTAACGGGCAACCCTTTGTCGCGGTACTCAACAATGCCATCAACCATGTCATGAGTACTCGTCTCTATATATGGAAGCGTGAAGACAAAAGAATAAAAGCAACTCAACCCGTCATGACTCAAACAACGCCACATGTACCACGCCTCACCGAGAGTCGCCTTAAAAATCTTTCGTGGTCGCTGGATATTAACGAAAAACTCAAACGAGACAATTAACTATGCCCCCAGCCGCCCAATCACAACTCGCGCGTCACGCCAAAGCATCGCAAGATATCGTACCAATCGAAGAAATACGCGATGGCGTGGTTGTCATGCATGACGGATCCTTGCGCGCGGTGCTCATGGCCTCATCTCTCAACTTCGCCCTGAAATCGCCCGACGAACAAGACGCGATCATCTCACAATACCAAAACTTTCTCAATTCGCTCGATTTCTCCATACAAATCATGATTCAGTCACGCAAACTCAATATCGAGCCCTATTTGGAGACGCTACGCGAACGCAAGAAAGCAGAAACCCAAGAACTCTTGCGTATCCAGATCACTGAATACATCATCTTCGTCAAAGAGTTTGTCGAGACAAGTAATATCGTCTCCAAAGCATTTTATGTTGTCATACCATTTAACCCGACCTCACTCGCACTCAAAAATAAAAAGGGTATGATGGACTCGATCAAAAATATGTTTAAGAAAAAAGAAGAGGGGAAGCCACTCATTGCTGAAGAAAACTTTGCTGAATATCGCACACAGCTTTGGCAGCGCGTTGATACGGTCACCCAAGGGCTCGTCCGCGCGGGCGTGCGTGCCGTACCTCTCAATACTGAAGAACTCATCGAACTCTACTATGGCCTTTATAATCCTGAGGAAACCGAGAAAGGAAAGGCGCCTCAGATAGGTGGTATGCCGGAAAAAAAATAAAGTATGGCAATTCTTAATATTTTTGGTGGAAAACAAGAAGGGTTGGATATCTTGCCGGTAGTACCGCAAGAAATCTACCAATCGGGAATCTTAGGACTCAAAGATGTCATCGCGCCATCTGCCTTTGAGGTGAGTTCGAGCTATATTCGCCTTGGTGAAAAATTTGCACGCACCATCTTTGTCTTTGCGTACCCGCGGTACTTGGCGACCAATTGGTTTGCGGGCGTTATTAACCTCGACAAGATTTTTGATATCGCGATGTTCTTTCATCCCGTTGATACCGGTATCATATTGCGCAAGCTCCGCAAAAAAGTGGCGGAGGTTCAGTCACAAATATCAGAACGCGAGGAAAAGGGCCTCGTGCGCGATCCTATGCTCGATACTGCGTACAAGGATCTTGAAAACTTGCGTGATAAACTCTCGCAAGCGCAAGAAAAGCTTTTTCTTTTTGGATTGTATCTGACGGTATATGCTGACACACTCGAAGATCTCAACCGTGAAGAAGTGGAGATCAAATCAATGCTTGAGGCGCGCCTCGTCTACACCAAGCCAGCGCTCTTTCAGCAGCGAGAGGGGATGACGACCGTATTTCCCTACTGCCAAGATGAGCTTGTGGTACACAACTATTTCAATTCTTCGCCTGCATCATCGGCATTTCCGTTTACCTCTTTTGACCTGACAGCAAACAAGGGTATTCTCTTTGGTATCAATCGGCACAACAACTCACTGGTACTCTTTGACCGGTTTAGTCTTGAAAATTATAACTCAATTGTGTTTGCAAAATCTGGCTCGGGCAAATCATACACCACAAAGCTCGAGATTTTACGATCACTCATGTTTGATGTTGATGTTATTGTCATTGACCCCGAACGAGAATATGAATATCTTGCCGAAGCCGTGGGAGGACGCTATTTTAATATTTCTCTTACCTCAAAGCATCATATCAATCCCTTTGATCTTCCGGTGCCGCGCGAAGACGAGTCGCCCGCAGATATCCTTCGCTCACATATTATTGGCTTGGTAGGTCTTTTCCGCCTCATGCTCGGCGGTCTTTCGCCGCAGGAAGACGCAGTGATCGATCGCGCAATCACTGAGACCTATGCTACCAAAGACATCACCGTTGACGCTGATTTTTCACAGACAACGCCGCCCATACTGTCGGACTTGGCGTTGGTACTCGCAAGTATGGAGGGAGGGGAGTCGCTCGCGATGCGTATCAAAAAATATACCGAAGGCACCTGGTCAGGGTTCATCAACCAACCAAGCAATGTAAACATCAATGTGCGTCTCGCGGTGTTTTCCATCCGCGATATGGAAGATGAGCTTCGCCCCATCGCCATGTATCTCATCATCAACCACATCTGGAGTGCGGTGCGTAGGTCGCTCCGCAAGCGCCTACTGGTAGTAGATGAAGCATGGATCATGATGAAGCACCCTGATAGCGCATCATTTCTCTACGGTATTGCTAAGCGCGCACGCAAATACTATTTGGGCCTTGCGACCATCACCCAAGATGTCGCTGACTTTGTGTCGTCCCCCTACGGCAAGCCCATCATCACTAACTCATCAATTCAGATACTTCTCAAACAGTCGCCTGCGTCAATCAATGCCGTACAGGAAATATTTAATATGACCGAAGAAGAAAAGTTCTTACTCCTTGAGTCAGATGTGGGCGAGGGGATATTCTTTGCGGGGCTCAAGCATATTGCTATCAAAATCCAAGCATCGTATACCGAACATCAAATCATCACATCGGACCCAGCTGAACTCTTGGCGATACAGAAAGCAAAAGACGAAGTGGGAGATGAAAAATAGTATATGGCAGAAACACTAACCGGACAGGCAAAAGAATGGGCTTACCAGGAGACGCTAGCGGTCTCTCGTAGGAGTGCAGTGCGATTTGTTGAAAGAGAGGTCAGAGAGCTCGCCAAAAAGATCGCTGCCAAACTTGAAAAACAAATCCGCGATGGCAATGATATTGTCGCTATTAGTATTCTGCTCTTTCTCGCATTTCTCAAGGATGGATTGCTCGATGTTGGTCTTGACTTCCTTTTCGGCTTTGGGGAGATACCTATCATAGGACAATTGCCGGGGTACGCCGTGAGTATGATCCTTTATTACTTTATGTTCGGCAAGGGATACTTTCTCAAACAACGGGCAAAAATGAATATGCGCGCATGGCTTTTTGTACTCGGCTTCATTGTTGATGGGTTACCTCTGGTCAATAACCTGCCCGGTACCACCGTGACTGTCATCCATACTATTAGATTACTCAAAAAGCGTGCGCGCAAGGCAAAGGCGGATCTCGCCGCGCTCAACACATCGACCAAGGCTCAATTAGAATCATTGCAAAAAGAATTGGATGGAGACTAACAAGTTTTGATATACTAGATGTATACAATGAAACGCATTCTCGCACTCATAGGTAGTATGATGATTCTGGGGACACTTTGGACAAGTGTGCTTGCCCAAACACTCTCCACTTCTACTTTGGAAGACTTTTTTCCGTCTGGCACCGAACTGCCCCCTGAAATTTTACAGAAAGTACTAGAGGAACGGGCCCGTATAGATAAAGAAATTCGAGAACAACGGGAAGCATTTGAGAAAGAACGAACCGAAGCTATCGAAAAAAATTTGGAATCAATCAAGGCAGTCAACGGGCAAGAAATTGTTAAGCTGGGACTGCGCCTTAATCGTAAAGATCTTAAGCCTGGTACGCAGATACGAATCTCTGTAGATACCTATTCTCTCAACCTTGGGGAATCGGCCATCGTTTGGTACCACAACAACAAGCGCGTCAGCTCTGGGAGTGGCAATGTATCGTACGGCTTCACCCTGGGCGACCTCGGTACCGCGGAGAGCATTCGTGTGGTTATTACAACCTCCACCGGCAAAATATATGAGATATCAAAAACAATACGGCCAGCGCGCATTTACATCACCTGGGGCGCAGACACCCACACACCAGCATGGTACCGAGGTAAAACACTACCGCCTCCTGGCACGCCCATAAAAGTTTTTGCTATACCTGACTTTCGCATTGGTACCACCGTACTCTCATCGCAAGATATTATTTACGAGTGGCTCATCAACGACGCCCCGCGGTCAAGCTCGTCGGGCGTGAATGGAAAAGGAAAGAATACTTTTTCTTACACCACTGGTTCGAGTGCAAATATTGAATATAAAATAACGGTGCGTGGTAAGGATGCCCGCGAACGAATCGTGCATGAAGAATCTTTTACTATGCGGGCATACCGACCGGAGCTTATCTTTTATGAGCGCGACCCTCTGTTGGGACTAAAGTACTGGCAAGCTCTCAAAAATATAAAAACTCCTTCTGGCAAGGATATCGTTTTGCAATTTGAACCATTTAATCTTCACAGTCAAGATCTTGATCGTCTATTCTACTCGTGGCGCGTCAATAGTCAAAAATTGGCAAATCAAAACCCTCAATCGCGCGTATTCCGCCTTTCGTCAGAAGAGGGTAGTACCGGGACACAATCCGTCAATGTATCATATGAAAATCCAAAAAATGTCTTTATGCGAGGATCGGCGCAGGTTATCATACAAGTAGGAAACTGATATGAAAAAATTCCTTATCATGTCCGCACTTATGCTATCGAGCGTGGACTTCGCGTATGCTCAAGAAGTCATCTACAAGCTTGCAACCCCTCTTCCTGGAGGAGAACCGACGGTAAAAAACTTTACCGACTATGCTCAATATCTTTTTCCTTTCTTACTCTCCGTCGCCTCGATACTCGCGCTCGTCATGTTCACACTCGGCGCTATCCAATATATGTTTAGCGACGGGGGAGAGGGGAATAAAGATGGTAAAGATAAGATGACCAACGCCATCCTAGGCCTCTTGCTTGCCGCCGGATCCGTACTTCTTTTGGAAACCATCAACCCAAAGCTTATTACCCTTGAAATCGATATAGAACGGCGAAATGGTACCGATCCTGGCGGAGGACCTACTCCCGATGCCGGAGGTTTTCTTCTGGGTTTGTTTGGTGGAGATAGTAATGACACAAAGATATCTGTACCTCAAAAACCGTTGTGTGGCGATGCGATGTACGGCGAATGCCCTTCCGAAAATGCCTGCCGTATCAATCCCGTAGGAGACTATTACTGTGTGCGTATAGCAAGAACTGTCTGCCCGCGTGGGGCAGAGTGCACTCCCTGCTCACAAGTACAACTTGAACAATGCATAAAAAACAACCAACAGACATCCTCGTGTATAGTGGCTCAAAAATCATCAGGTAACACAACAATCTGCTCTCATGAATAACAATACCCGCAACTATATCGTCGCACTCGGATTTCTCTTACTTGTCCTTGTTGGTATTATTTTTTATTTTATTCTACGAAGTGATATTGGACCATTTGGTGGGGGAGGTACTGGAGGGGGGGATGGTGGCGGCCTTCCTGATACCGGAGGTACGGATGGGGGAAGTGGTGGCGGTGGAGATGCTATATTTCCACCAAAGAATGAAGGTGGTGATCAAGTCACCACTACACCTCCGCTTACTGCAGATGAGATAGGGCGTCTCGTGCAAATATCAAAAGATCCGGTAGTAGGAGCAACGATACGCAAAGACGAACTTTTGTATTTTAAACGCGGTACGGGGCATATCTTTGCCTCATCGTTTAACGGTTTGAAACCAGAGGAGCGTCTTACAAACTTTTCTATCCCCAACATCATGGATGCTTCATGGTCGCCGTCGCGCGCCTACACACTCGTCACCGCTCTCAATGAAATAACGGTACGCCGATTTTGGATACATCTCACGGGCACCTCGACTATCGAGAGTGGGCTTTTCGACGACAAAATCGTGTCGCCAAAATTCTCACCTACAGAAGAGAAAATCGCTGGTATCATAAAAAACGGTTCTTTATACACTGTCGTCATCACAACCCCGCAGGGTAAAACCCCGAAAACCGTATTCCAAACCTCTTTGCCCAACCCAGAACTCTCGTGGGTATCAAAAACACTTTTAGCACTCCAGACACGATCGACTGCTTTTATTCCATCTATTCTTCAGACTATACCGACTACGGGTGGGGGAGCATCAACTATTCTTGCTGATGTGTATGGCCTCGATGTGCTGTGGGATACGGGTAGTAATAAATTTCTTACGCTAGAGGTCAAGGGGGACGGCAAGCGCCCGACACTCGTCTTGCATGATAGGCGTACGCCACAGCAAGGAAAAGAGCTCTCATTTAAAACATTCCCTGAAAAATGCGTCTGGTCGGGGAGCGCGACCTCGACAGTATACTGTGCGATCCCATGGAGTCTTGGCGCCGAACCGGTACCTGACGGTTGGTGGAAAGGAAAAGTCAGCTTTGACGACTCTCTTTGGAAAATTGATATCAATACGGGAGATGCCTCATCTCTTTTGGAAGGTGGTGCATTTGATATGACACAACCTATGCTCTCGCCAAAAGAAGATTATTTTTTCTTTATCAACAAAAAAGACTCCATGCTGTGGAGTCTCCGCCTTACTGATACCGCCACGAGTACTGGTAGTAATTAGATAACGAGGGGTTTGATAACAACGCGTCGTGTGAGCCCTTGGCCCTCTGATTCGGTTGCAATATCGGGATATTCTTGGAGCGCCATATGTACAATGCGTCGCTCAAAGGCAGTCATGGGTTCGAGTGTCACTTCTTTTTTAAAGTATCGCACGCGTTGCGCGCCCATACGCGCCTTATCTCGTAAATCATCAAATCTACGGCGCTGGTAGTCATTTACATCGATCATGAGCTGCGCCTCAGGGGTACCGGTTTTTCGTTCGATGACGCGGCGAAGAATATAGTTTAAAGCCTGGAGATTATCGCCGTTTTCGCCAATCAAGAGACCGGCGTCATCTGTATGGATGAGTAAGGCCACCGAATCGCCAATCACGCCTTCTTCTATGCGTGCGTTGACATTCATCGCGGCCAAAAACTCACGGGCGCATTCAATTGCTTTGTTATTGGTTGTTGTTACTTGCATCTCTTCCATAAAATCTCCCAAATCCTTCGTGCACTATAGCAAAGAGACTCAAAGTAGTCCAATACAGTGCCATAGCTGACGGCAACTGCATACTGATGAGTACAATAAAAAGAGGCATAGTAAAAACCATTTGTTTTTGTAAGGCGCTCGCAAATTCACTGGTCGGTTGTTTATTTTTTGGCTGACTTTTAAGAGTGAGGATACCTTGTATGAGTTGGAAAACACCAGCCGAGACCGCGAGAACAATGTGGGGGCTGGTAAGATCAATACCGCCGATAAAGTGTGGATTAAATGGTGGAAAAAGAGGAAGGAAGTCATACGCATCATGAGCAAGACTACCAAGATTCTTGAGTACTTTGAAAAGAGCGAAAAAGAGGGGGATTTGAACTAAAATAAAAAGAAACCCAGAAAAAGGGTTAATGTTCTTTTCTCGGTAAAGCTCCATAGTACGCCGTGCCTGCTCGTTCTTATCTTTGGTCTGCTGACGCATTTTCTCTATTTCAGGTTGGATCTCCTGCATCACACGCTGTGAACGACGCATTTTTATCGAGAGTGGTAGTAATGCAACACTTACCAATACTGTCAAGACGACCACGGCGACGCCTAAACTATGCCCCGGGACAACCATTATGATAACCCCCAAAATGTTAAGGAGGGGGCGGTAAAAAAAGTTGTTAAATATGAAAGACATTGCAGAAGAGGTCTCTAAAATCACCTGTGGTAAGATCTTTTGCTGGCGACTTTGCGCTTACCACAAGGTCTATGGTCGGCATACGAGTATATACTACCGTGCGTATCGCCTCACGAATCCTCCTTTTTATCTTATTTCTAGCGACAGCGCGCTTATCGACTTTTTTCGAGCAGAGCACTGTCGCTCGAAAGGGGCCTTTGGGCTTTTGAATAACCCAGATCATGAGTGGGGTGGTGCTGTGGCGCCTCCCGCGCCCGATAACAGCCTCAATATCTTGACTCGAACGGAGTCGCAGGCGCCGCTTGAGCATGACGAATCTAAACAGTGAGGCGCTTACGCCCCTTTTGTCTACGACGGGCGACGACATTGCGTCCGGCTTTCGTTCGCTTGCGCTTCAAAAATCCATGCGAGCGCCCTCGCTTTCGTTTTTTGGGTTGGTAGGTGATGGACATACGATTATTATACGATGTGCTGATAAAAAAAATCTAATACACAGCTCATGCACATGTTATAAACAATTAGAACATATTGGCTTTATTTTTACAATATAGGAAAATAAGATACATCTCAATATAGTTTATGTATATGAATCAGGAAGAGCTTTGGCAATCGGTACTCGGACAGATCGAGTTTGAAGTTTCCCGTGCCAATTTTGCCACTTGGTTTAAACAAACTTCAATCCACGGCATTGAAGATGGTGTCGCGACTATCGCGGTCCCTAACGCTTTCGCTAAAGAGTGGCTCGAGAAGAAATTTCATAAAAATATCATCAAATCACTGCGCTCTACTATGCCTGAGATCCGAAATGCTAGCTATATCGTTTCATCGGTAGACACGCCCATCCAACCGCAAACAAAAAAACGACAGGAGCCGGTGGAGATGCCCGATGAACAGCTTGAATTTAAAGAATTTTCTGTCGACCGAGACACAAACCTCAACCCGAGATATACCTTTGAATCGTTTGTTATTGGCACTTTTAACGAATTTGCCCACGCCGCGGGTCTTTCTATAACAAAAAATCTTGGCGCGCTCTACAATCCGTTCTTTGTCTATGGGGGAGTGGGGCTTGGGAAGACACATCTTCTCCATGCGATCGGTAACCAAGTAAAAAAAGATCATCCTGACTTTAAAATACTCTACCTCACCTCGGAGCGTTTTGTGAATGAACTTGTCTCGACGATTCAAAACCGTGAGCCGCTCCATAATTTTAAAGAGAAGTACCGAAATGTTGATCTTCTTATTATTGATGATGTCCAATTTATTGCGGGGAAAATAAAGAGCGAAGAGGAGTTTTTCCATACTTTTAACTCTTTATACGAACGGGGTAAACAGATTATTTTCTCATCAGACAAGCCCCCGCAAGCAATTCAAAATCTTGAAGAGCGTCTTCGTTCACGCTTTGAAGCTGGGCTCAACGCTGATATTAGTGAACCAGAGTACGAAGCGCGCCTCGCCATCTTAAGACTCAAGCAGGGCACTAAAGAACCGATTATAGCGGATGTTGTACTTGAATATATTGCATTTACTATCCAAAAAAATATCCGTGAGCTTGAAGGTGCTCTTAATATCATTCTTGCAAAATCGAAGTACAAGGGACGCCCCCTTACCCTTGAGGAAGCTAAAATCTCGCTTGAGCAGCTTACAAGAACCACAAAGCGGATTGCGACCCCATCGCAAATTATCAACGCTGTAGCGCATTATTATGACCTTGGAGAGGGTGGACTTTTTGAGCGATCACGAAGGAGGGAAGTGGTACGCCCTCGGCAGATTGCTATGTATCTTCTCCGTGAAGATTTTCATGGATCATATCCATTTATCGGACAAAAACTTGGTGGGCGTGATCATACTACCGCACTTCATGCATATGAAAAGATTTCTAATGAGTTGAAGAAAGACTCAAAACTTGTGGAAGAAATTAAACAAATTAGGGGGAAGATGTATGAAAGCTAAAAAATATTTTCCAAATTACAATTCTATCCAACCGCTATCCACACCATATAAAAACTTTCTTAATCTATAAAAAATAAATATTCAGTACACTGTATAGAAAAAATAATTTATACACTTTATCCCTCACACAACAATAACTACTAAAAGATAAAAACTTAATTAATTAATCTATTATAGAATCCGGTATGAAGTGTATAACTATCGCAGATAATTTAAAAAAGGCTCTCAGTATTGTGGAACGAGCTACGAGTAAAGATATCACTCTTCCAATACTCGGATCATTTTTTATAACAACTGAAAGTGGATCACTCCGTATTATGGGTACTAATCTTGAGATTGGTATTCAAACAACTGTACGGTGTACGGTAAGTGAACAAGGTAGTGTGGTGATACCATCAAAACAACTTCTTTCTTATATATCTACACTCACTAAGGATGAAAAAATAACTATTGAGAGTACTGGTGTTGATGTAACACTTAGTGTCCAAGGGCAGGAAATAAATATAAAAGGGTACCCACAAGAAGATTTTCCACCATTTCCTACACTTAAAGAGTTATATAAAGCTACGATTTTTAAAAAAGATATTACTCAGTTTTTTCCACGAGTACTTATTTCTGTATCGAAAAGTGCTATTAAACCAGAGCTTGCTAGTATTTTAGCTATACTTGAGAGAGAAACACTCCTTATCGCGGCTACCGATAGTTTTCGTCTTAGTGAAGAAAGGATAAAACTTAGCTCATTATCAATTAAGAATCCAAAAGAATCTTTTTTACTCCCAGCGCGTACTTTTGAGGAGATTATACGCCTTGCCGATCAAGGTGATAGTGATCAAGTAGAGTTTTTAATAGGTAAAGGGGAGGCTCTATTTCGTTTTGGAAATATTACACTTTATTCACGACTCACTGAAGGGAATTTTCCAGATTATCAACAAATTATCCCTAAAGATTTTAAAACTCACGGGGTTCTTACCCGTCAAGAAATTGTCACTCAATTACGCCGTGCGAGCATTTTTGCCAATAAACTCAATAGTGTATCTTTCTCACTTACGGTAAAAGAGAAATTAATCACTATTGAGAGTAAG
Organism: Patescibacteria group bacterium; assembly: GCA_038064855.1. Lineage (NCBI taxonomy): Bacteria > Patescibacteria group bacterium. The sequence goes on along the minus strand of JBBTSE010000005.1, from coordinate 24,877 downwards.
AATAACCAAGGTATGTATAAAGGGGTTATGAAAGGTGAGTTTGATGGAGAAGATGTTTTTATTGTGTTCAACTTTCAATACCTTCTCCAAGGGGTAGAGTCGTATAGTGAGGAGAAATTATTTTTTGGTTTTAATTCAGAGTCACAACCATTAATGATTAAGCCGGTAGGGCGCGAAGGATCAATATATATCGTCATGCCTATGAAGGGCACGGTATGAGTTTTAATCGTATTCTCATACTTCTCCCGGACGCATTTGCACGAATCGATCAATCACACGAGCTTACACGGAAGCGACTAGGTGAAACTGTCGCAGGAGCTCTACAGGCCATTCTTACAGGCTATGATGGACAATATAATGTTGAGTGCCGCGACAAAACTCTTATCATCTATACATCCTCAGCGATTTTAAAGCATTATATACACCAACATCAAGACCGTATACTTAAGACACTACTCGAGAGTATTCCGCAGGGAGATGTGGAGAAAGTAATGTTTAAGGGGCCGCAACGGTAAAAGAAACTTCTCGTTCTTGTTTATTGCCGATGATATCATATACCTTAAGTTTTAATACATGCTCGCCCGTCTCAAAGTCGCCAATCTCAAGATTTTGGAACGCACCTTTCTCTGAGCGTATATAGTCACCATCAACAAATATTTCAATATCTACAATAGTATAATGCCCGGTAATAGTTGGGTGAAAAACAATATCATCACCATAACTAAATACTTTTCGCTCTTCATTGTTTGGAAATGAGATACTAGGCCAGTTTTCAGGCGAGTGTGAGGAATCGTATTCTAGAGGTTTGCCTGAAATATCACCGTCTCCATATCCATTTTTTTGTGCCCACGCACGCACAGGGCCTTCCCAGAGCGAAAACTGTGGGTCTTGTGCTGGATTAGTAGGTATCGGGCCATCAGGGTTGTCTTTATTGACCCAATAAAGGATCGAATGAATCTCTTGAGTCACTCGTTCTTCCCGCTGGTCTTGCGGGGTAAAAGGAGTAGCGAGATTCTCCGATATTTTATCAACTTCATAGGCACGCGATCCCTTCCAAACACCACGAAGTACGGGCTTTTTCACCCCCACCGGTTGTGGTGGTGTGAATACTGTTTTTTCTACTTGCGCGAGTGCTGTATCCATAAACTCACGCCAGAGAGGCGCGATAATAAAACCCGCGACATTTTTTGTCATTGAAGAGTTGTCATTATTTCCCGCCCATGTACCGACTACCATATTGGGATTGTATCCAACCGTCCAGACATCACGGTAATCATTGGTAGTACCTGTTTTTGCGGCGACTGACATCCCCTCAAAATAGAGAGGAGATCGTGAACCAAAGGTTGGGGTACGCGCAGCATTGTCCGAGAGGATACTCGAGATCATATTGGTAATATTAGTATCAATAGCAAGTTCTGAGCGCACTATTTCTTCTTCCAAAATAGATCCGTCCTTATCTTTCACCTGAATAATAGGGTGATGATTTACTTTCATACCTTGATTGGCAAATACTCCATACGCGGAGGTGAGCTCAAGGAGTGAAACCTCACCTCCACCAAGCACTAAAGTAAGTCCATAATGGTTTTGATTGGTGAGTGTAGTAATACCAAAGTCACGCGCTGTCTCAATAGAATCGCCGATACCCGCGAGATAGAGTGTTTTCACCGCAGGCACATTGAGTGATTGCGCGAGTGCCTCACGAAGCGTTACCGGCCCCCGAAATTTTTCATCATAATTTTGCGGGATATAAGGATCGCCAGCTGCTGCAAAGTTTGTTTCCAAATCAAAGACTACTGTTTCTGGTGTATATCCTTTTTTAAACGCAGTTGCGTATACCAATGGTTTAAAGGTAGATCCTGGTTGGCGGCGCGCAAGCGCCACATTAAAATTGCCATCGTTATTTACATCAAAATAGTCGCGCGAACCAACCATAACCAAAATATGCCCCGTTTTAGGGTCGATGGCGGTGAGCGCGATATTTGAGGCATTGAAGTTCTTTTGCATGTCGGGGGCTCGCCGCGCTACGATCGCTTCTGCTTTTGTCTGGAGGTCCGCGTCAAGCGTGGTGATAACCTCAAGTCCACCTTGCTCGATTACATCTTCACCATATTTTTCATTAAGTATCTCACGGACATACATTACAAAATGGGGGGCAAGGAGTCCTTGTTTGCGTTGGGGGAGGAATGTCACCTTTTCTTTTTTTGCGCTCTCATATTCTTCCGTCGAGATATATTGGAGGGTGCGCATGCGTTCGAGTACAAGGTCTTTTCGTGCCTCTAAATCCTTACGGTTGTTGCCGTAGGGTGAATAGCGGGTAGGGGCCTGAGGAAGAGCTGCTAAATACGCCGCCTCTGTGAGTGATACATCGGATGCCGGTATACCAAAAAAGTTTTGAGCGGCCGATTCGATACCATAGGTATTAGATCCATACGGTATCTCATTGAGATAGAGATTAAGGATGTCATCTTTTGAATAGGCGGACTCAAGTTTGACCGCGATGATTATTTCTTTTGCTTTGCGTATCAATGTTTGCTCGCGCGTCAACAATGTATTTTTAACAAGCTGTTGTGTGATGGTTGATCCGCCACTCCCCACTTGCTTGCCTTGAAAGATGTTGAGAAAAACAACACGAAAGAGTGAGAGGGGGCTGATGCCATGATGTGAATAAAAATTTGAATCCTCGATAGCAATGGTCGCATTCTTTACATTGCGTGAGATATTTTCAAACTGCACTACGGTACGGCGCTCCTCCCCATGTACTTCCCAGAGAAGTATTTTACCTGTGCGGTCATAAATCTTTGTCGATTCTGCCACCTTGCGTTCTCGAAAATCTTCGAGGGTAGGTATTTTAATGAAGGCAAATAGAATGGCTCCTGTGAGTATAAAAAGAAACAAGCCGACAGTCATGACGGCGAGGATCCAGAGGAGTAGTTTATGTTTATGCTTCTTGCGTAACGATCTAAAAATCACACACCTTTTATACCAAATATGTGACCTTTTTTCAAGAAAACACCCCCCGCTTTAGCGGGGGGTGTTGAGGCTACATTCCTTCTTCTTCAAAAGTATCATCGTCATCATCTGCGTCGTCCTCACTCACTTCTTCTTCAGTCAGCTCGTCCTCGTCGGCAAACTCCTTTTCATCATCTGTAGCCCAAGGTTGTGTGTGTAGTGTCATATTCTCAAAAAGTGCTTAATTTATTGCTAGTATCTACGACCTTGCGTATCTAATACCAAGAACATACCGAGAGTGGGCAAAAAGGGCAATACAAGACTCTGTGGATAACCTCACTTGGCTATCATAAGGCAGAGGGCGAGCGCGTCAAGGGCATCGTCTGATGTTACCTCAGCGGGTACCTTTAGGATATTACGGACCATCCACGCTACCTGTTTTTTCTCGGCGTGCCCATTGCCCGTGATTGCCATCTTTACCTCCATAGGAGTAAATTCATATATCGGGAGTGACGCTGCTGATAGAGTGAGCATAATAACTCCTCGCGCTTCTGCCACCGCCAGCGCCGTTTTTTTATTTTTCGCAAAAAAGAGACGCTCGACAACAGCACACGCAGGGCGCATCTCTTTGATAAGTGCACCAAGCTCACGCTCGATCATTTCAAGGCGCTCCTGGTGCAAGATGGTGCGCGGTGTGGTGATGCGTCCACACCTATAATAGGTTGATACCGCTCCCACGGTATCAACAACGCCCCATCCGACGCGTTCGATGCCCGGGTCAATCCCAAGAACTCTCATGACTCTTTGTTGTTCGCGTAGATTTCTTGGATGTCGTCGTGCTCATCGAGCGCATCCATGAGTTTATAGAGCGCTTCCGTGTCCGTAGGCGAAATCTCAATAAGCCCGTACTCGAGAGGTGACCATTCATGTTCTTTCCTCTCAAACGCCCACAAGACACTTCCCGGGTTTGCCCATTTGCCACCGCGTTCAGAGATTAGGTGTTTTACTTCGTTTGATGTGCGGTTATTGTTGTCGGTAATCCCCGTCATGAGGAGCGCTACACCACCCGGTCCGTACGCCTCATAGACAAATTCTTGGAGTATCGTTCCGTCACTACCACCCGTACCTTTCTTGATCGCGCGGTCGATGTTGTCTTGCGGCATATTGATCTCATGCGCTTTTTGTATCGCTGATTTGAGCGACATATTGAGACTTGGGTCAGGGCCCTTGTCTCGCGCGGCGACACTGATGATGCGCGCAATTTTACCAAACATCTTACTGCGTTTTCCGTCCGTTACGGCTTTTTGACGCTTGATCTGAGCCCATTTATTATGTCCTGACATATAGTTTGGTTGTATTAGTCCGGGTCGCGTATCGCGCCTTTGTGCGCGAATGACATAATAAGATTTTTTATCTCGTTGAGATGGGGCACCGTCTCAATCGTAAAACTTTCCTCGCCCGCGGTTTGTATGCGGATGTCACCAAATTTAAGTACAGTACCAATAAATCCTGGTGTCTCTATCTTGATATCTTGAATGCGTGCGATGACGAATTCGGATACCTCGCGTCGGAAGAGACTTTTTTGTTCAATATCAATGATTCGTTGATCGGTAATTATCCATGCATCAAGCCAATAATCAAGCCATTCAATAAAAAAGAGAAAGAGTAATACGAGCCACCAGATCATGGCAAAAAAGAGGAGGAGGTACCAGAGCGAGTCCGAGTTGATAAAAGATCCGAGCTCGGGCGCAAACAAAAATCCAAAGAGCGGCACGACACCCACCGAGAGCAAGGCGATCATGCGACCAAAAAAGACAAACCAGTGTTTGTGAATTGTCATCAATATTTTTTCGTTCGGCTGAAGAGTGACCATTAGATGGTGAGGATGAGAGTATCCCAATTTATGTGGATAAACGCCCAGAGTGCTATAATAAGGAGTACAAAAGAAATGGCGATGATAATAATATTCATATGCACCGCTTTTTCGTGTGAGAGAGAAAGCTCCTCTTCTTGCCAAGTAGCCATCCAAATACCGAGGGTGTAGAGTCCCGCAAAAAGTGCGAACGCAATAGTGGCAATAATAGTAATCATGTATTGAAAAGGGTTGCGGGTGGCGTAGCACCTAGGTGCTCATAGGCGCGACGCGTAGCCATCCTACCTCGTGGTGTTCGTTCAATAAAACCAAGACGCATGAGATACGGTTCATGGATTTCCTCGATAGTACTCACTTCTTCTGATGATGCGGCGGCGAGTGTCGCGACCCCTACGGGCCCGCCAGCAAATTTTTCTATCAATATATCGAGTATGCGTCTATCTTCTGACGATAATCCTACTTCGTCAATTTCAAGAAGTTCAAGTGCCATGCGCGCGATTCTATCAGTGATGACACCGTCACCCCTGACTTCTGCCACATCACGACAACGCTTGAGAAGGTGGTTGGCAACACGCGGTGTAAATCTGCTTCGCTTGGCGATTTCAGTGAGCGCGTCTTGTTCAGCGGCGATACCAAGAAGTTTTGCCGAACGGCGCAAGATTTCTTTAAGATCATCTTCTGAATAAAACTCAAGTCGGAAGGTACCACCCGAAAAACGCGAGCGTAGCGGCGAGGAAAGGAGTGCTACGCGGGTAGTAGCCGCAATAAGAGTAAAAGAGGGGAGCTCGAGCTGTATGGTGCGCGCGGCAGGCCCTTTGCCAATGATGATATCGAGTGATCGAGCTTCCATGGCGGGGTAGAGGATCTCTTCGATAAGTTTATTAAGTCGGTGTACTTCATCAATAAACAAAATATCACCCGAAGAAAGATTGGTGAGGATTGAGGCGAGATCTCCCACCCGTTCGATCGCGGGGCCCGAGGTTATTTTCATCTGGGCGCCCATTTCATTTTTGATAAGGTGGGCAAGGGTCGTTTTACCGAGGCCCGCGGGGCCATAAAAGAGTAAATGTTCGAGCGGCTCACCTCGTTTTTTTGCAGCTTCGATCAAAATAGCCAAATTCTCTTTTATCTGGTGCTGGCCAATGTATTCGTCCCAGCGCGCAGGGCGTAGGGTGCTGTCGAGCGAGCGGTCATCGAGTTTTTGGGCTGGTATTGACATGTGGCTATATTTTAGCTATAATAGTGGTTATTGTTCTTCAGAAGAGACTTTCTCTTGAAAGTCTCCAGACAATTGAGGTTTACCTTATCTGGGCCTTCTTTTAGTACACGGACAATCTGGTCCCCTTCCTCACAGCGCGAAATAATGTCTTTATTCTAAAGCATATTATGCTCTGCGAGGAGGGGTCGGCGCGATTGCTCCTCGAAGAGGCCTTCAGCCTATGGCACCCATGCCTGGGCACATTGTCTGGAGATTTTTGCGAGAAAGCTTTTTTATTTTTAGATTAAACCGACGATGCGGTTGAGTTCGTCCCACGAGGTGATGCCAGCAAGAAGTTTTAAGATACCGTCTTGCTCAAGTAGTACCATGCCTTGTTTGATTGCTGCCTCACGCACAACGGCTTCCGATGGATTTTGCAAGATAAGCCGTTCCATATCATCGTCAATCAAAAATGCTTCAAAAACCGCGAGGCGCCCTTTGTATCCAAGGAAGTTACACTCTCCGCATCCACCCGGCGTATAGAGCGATACATTATCAAGTGGTGGACGCGTATATTTCTCTGGCAGGGTTTCCACAAGTTTTTTTATAGTCACCATCTGTTCGGGTGTCGCGGGCACTTGTTTTTTGCAGTGTGGACATAAGATACGCACGAGTCGCTGAGCGATCGCGAGATTGATGGCGGGCGCGATGATGTTTGGGGGTACCCCAAGATCAATAAGACGGGGGATGGTGCCAGGCGCGTTGTTGGTATGGAGTGTTGAAAATACGAGGTGACCGGTGAGTGCCGCTTGCATACCAATCTCAGCGGTCTCACGGTTGCGCATTTCACCGACGAGAATGATATCGGGGTCTTGACGCACAATTGCCGAAAGCCCCGTCTCAAAGGTATAGCCAGCTTCTTTATTTATCTGTGTTTGAGTAATGCCGGTTATATGATATTCAATCGGGTCCTCAATAGTGATTATTTTTACGCCCGGTTCATTGAGTTTTTTGATAAACGCGTAGAGTGTCGTGGTTTTACCAGAACCCGTAGGGCCTGTGGTGATAATCATACCGTTTGGTTTTTGGATTTCACGCTCGATGAGCTCAAGAAGTACGGGGTGGATACCGAGATCTTCAAACGATGTTTCAATGGCGCGCGGATGCAAGATACGCATGACGATCGATTCACCGTAGGGGCCGGGGAGTGTTGAGACGCGTACCTCTACATCAGATTCACCTGCACGAATCGTAAAGCGACCATCTTGTGATCGATCATGAATATTAAGTTTAAGCTCACAAACCAATTTAATACGCACCAACAACATCTTATGCATATCATGTGAGAAGCTTGCGATGTCTTGGAGTAATCCATCAAGACGCACACGCATATGCACCTTATCTTCGGCAGGTTCGACATGGATGTCAGAGACGACAAGTTCAAAGGCACCGCCTAATACATAATCGAGAAAGTCAGTGACCCGTTGGGTTTTGCCCTGCAAGATTTTGTCACCCAACATGCGTTCAAAGTCTTTTGTTGTTTTTATCTCACGGCGAAATTCAGCGATTTTATCTTTCGAGATATCGATGACATTGGTGATGCTCGCAGTTTCCTCGCCAGCTTCCTCATAGCGAACCCACGCGTGTTTTAGGCTTCGTATGGATACTAAAAAAAGTTGTGGCTGGTAGCCGTCACGGCGCAATTCCGTGACTATTTCTTTCGCCTTATCAAGTGTCGGATTCTTAACGGCGATTTGCAATTTTTTACCGGTTGACTGCACAACCGCGAGACCCGCGGCTTCCGCGCGGTCTCGCGGTACGAGTTTGAGCGCATCAAGATCAATAAAAGCGCGCCCCAAGTTGAGATAGGGGATTTTATATTTTTTGGCGAGCAGTTGAGCTAGGTCTTCCTCTTCTTTTTGCTGGAGCTGACTTAGCTTTTCTTTTTGTTGTTCTTCGTCAAATGCCACGCTCCTATTCTAGCGCACTTTGAGCTCACGGAGCAATTTGCGCGTTTCCATTTCTGCTTCAATAAAGTTAGCAAAAGGAGAGAGTACTACATGGTGTTGGTGCTCCGGTGTTTTACCGAGACGCCGCGCGACGGTGCCTACCAGTGTTGTGTCTTCCGATCTAAAAAATCCTTGGGTACCTGCCTCGTCATGTTGCCAGAAGACCAACGCGTGTTCGGGGAGGGTAGCGAGCGAAGCATAGGTGGTCATCAGGTCAGGAAGCTCGCGCGGGCTCGCGTTTGTCTTGGTAAAATCATCACGCGTGATAAATGACCAGAGTGTGTTCGTATCAGTATCAATACGCGAACGAACCACTAATCTTCCCAGAAGACCTGCTGATATGATTGATAGTTTTGTGGGAGTGGGCGCGCTATGGCCGTTAGTATCTCCTTCTACCCATATGTGGCGTGCTGCCCCTTTTCGCGGGAGGTTTTCAATCGCTTTTTTCGCGCCGCTTTCTGACGAAAAGCCGAGGGTGATAAAAAGATCGGCTGGTGCGCGGTGTTCACCCCACGAAAGTGCTTTTTCATTGAAAGCCCCTTTATGCGAGAGATAAATAGAAAGGACGCCTTCCGTTTTTTCGTAACGAAGTTCGTCTACCGGAGTGATAGTTGTATTGATGTCGATAACAAACTCTCGCTTGCTACTCTGTGTACCGAAAGAATCTTTCCATTCAAGCTCCTTTGCTTCGGGCACAATCATCTCAGTTTTCTGCGGCGCTATCTTTTGGATCTGCAGTGCCGCCAAATAATCCTTATCACGCACTGTTTCGGGTAGCACGATAAGCACTGCTGACGCACTCGCAATTGCTGATTTTAAATCACCCATATCGTCCTATTCCTAGCATACAATAAGGGGTTTTTGGAGATATTGACATTTAGTATATTTAGTAGTATAATGTAAACAGTAAACTGAATTGCTAGCCGGTGCATAATGCTTCGGCAGAGATATAGGAGATGACGATGACAAAGCGAGCTCTTTCCATTCTTTTTCTTCTGATAGCGTTTCTTGCGCCAATCACAGCCACAGCCGAGTCCGGCTGCCCTCGTGGGCACATGTGCTGGAAGGGGCTTCGTGGGCAGCATGGAGGCGGCTACACGAGTCGCTGGAGCGGCGGCTACGATAGCGGCTACAGCGGCTACCGTAACCACGATCGGGCGATCGTGGTCGAGCGTGCCGAGCGAGCGGATCCCAACATCAAGGTGGTTCGCAAGCCTGGGCTCATCGACATCCCACTCGGCATCCTCGGCTTCGGCCTCGGTCTCGTCTTCGGTGAGACCAAGCTGGTCGATACGAGCTGCGCGGATGACGATGTTTCATGTCACCGTGCCGAGGGTCGTGCCGAAGGGCGCTACGACGGCAAGTCTGCCGTCGCCGACGCGACCGAGGACCGTTCGTACCGCGAGGCGTACGACGAGGCGATCCGCAATAGCGGACAGCCCGTCGAAGCCGAGCCGGGACTTCGCGAGAGCGACCTCGCGCCAGAAGGTGAGTAAACATAGGGCGGCAGCTGCCGCCCCCAAACGAGAACGACCGAACCCAATCATGGGAACGGTCGTTTTTGCTTTTCATCCTAAGATTGCTACGCTGGGGGCACGATGGAGCTTACCTATACACTCAAGAGTCCTGACGCAACACGCGCACTTGGTAAACTTTTTGGTAGCGAGATACGATCAGTCGCCAGAAGTAAAAATCATGCACTCTGCCTCGCACTCTCAGGTGAGCTTGGTACGGGTAAGACGCTTTTTACCCAAAGTGTTGCTCATGGCCTTGGCGTGCGTGGGCGTTTGCAGTCACCAACCTTTGTGATTGCCAAACGCTACGCGCTCAAAAAATCCACCTTTAAAAATTTGTGGCATTTTGATTTGTATCGTATCAAATTATCAAAAGAGCTTGATACGATTGGATTAAAAAAAATTATTTCTGATCCGAAAAATATTATAGCCGTCGAGTGGGCGGAGCGCGCCAAAAAGGTATTTCCCAAAGATACTGTTTGGATTTCGTTTAAACACATTGCGCGCGAAGAGCGTATAGTACGACTCAAGCATGGCGCGTGAACCAAAAAAATTAGTCATTCTCGACGCGCACGCGCTCATTCATCGGTCATTTCATGCGTTGCCGTCCTTTGCCTCGCCTTCAGGTGAGCCACTTGGCGCTGTCTACGGCGTATCCGCGGTACTCTTGAAATTGATTCGTGATCTTCACCCCACGCATATTGTTGCCGCGTTTGATAGAGAAGAGCCAACTTTTCGTCATATCGTTTACGAAAACTATAAGGCAACAAGATCCGAGACCAAGAGCGACCTTATCCCACAGTTCGATAAGGTCAAAGAAGTATTTCGTGCGTTTGGTATCCCCATACTCGAAGCCCCCGGTTTTGAAGCCGATGATATTTTGGGCACGCTGGTAGAAAAATTTAAAAAAGAAAAAGATCTGACCATCATCATCGCGTCGGGTGACATGGATACCATGCAGTTGATCGATGACAAACGCGTGATGGTCTACACGCTCCGTAAAGGCATCGACGATACTATTTTATATGATGAAGATAGGGTACTCGAACGATTTGGGTTTGGTCCAAAACTTATTGCTGATTACAAAGGACTCAAGGGCGACCCGTCCGATAATATTATTGGCATCAAAGGAATCGGTGAGAAGAGCGCTACGGATCTTATAAAACACTACGGTTCGCTCGAAGAGATGTACGCCAAGCTTAAAAAAGAAAAGAAATCACCAACATTTCTCAAAGAGCGTATTAAAAAATTGCTGCTCGAAGGCGAGGAAGACGCGTTTTTTTCAAAGGAACTCGCAACCATTCGTAGAGACGCGCCGGTAGAGGCGGATCTTGATAGTATGATATTCGCAAGCATCCCTACCGAAGAGGTTTCCAAAATCTTTCGCAAGTTTCATTTTCCAAGCCTTATCTCACGGCTCGGGGATGCGGGTGCTCCACCAAAAAAAGAAGAAGAGAAACCAATAGTAGTACGCCAAGAATTGGAGGATGGCACCGCCTCAGGCTCTCGCGTGGTACTCTTTTTTGGCGAAGAGGGCTTGATACTCGGTATTGATGAGCGCGAATATAGTGTGCCGCCCGCACAACGCGCGACCCTTTTAGATATTTTAAGAAACTCAAAAGAAACAATCGTACACGATGCGCATGCGCTCATGACTTTTTTGGGCGCTGCGTTTCCCGTCAGTTTTGATACGAAGCTTGGCGCGTGGATTTTAAACCCCGATGAGAGGGGGTTGTCGCTAAGCGACCTGCTCGAGGGTAGGCCGTTGAGCATCACCGAGATGGCACGACTCGCAAGTGCTCTCAAGAATAAAGTTGAGCAGCAAGATTTAGCAGGTATCTATTTTGATTTCGAATTACCACTCGTCGCCATTTTATTTGAGATGGAGGAAGTGGGTATCACGCTCGATATCACGGTGCTCGCAAAACTTTCAAAAGAGGCGGAGTACCTAGAGCACGCGCTTGAGGCTGAAATATGGAAAGCCGCGGGCGAAGAATTTGATATCAACTCGCCAAAACAGCTCTCGGTTATACTCTTTGAAAAGTTGGGGTTGTCTACCAAGGGGATCCGCAAGACCTCTACCAAGGCAGTATCGACGCAGTTCTCAGAGCTTGTAAAGTTACGCGAACTACATCCGATTATCGATATGCTCATTCGGTATCGTGAAATTTCAAAACTTCTCTCTACCTATATTACGGCACTCCCAAAACTCGTTGGATCTGATGGGCGCGTTCATACAAGTTTTAATGAGACAGGGGCGGCCACCGGACGATTGTCATCTTCAAATCCCAATCTGCAAAATATCCCCATCAAATCAGAACTCGGTCGCAGTATCAGGCGTGCGTTTACCGTGCCCAAGGGGTTTGAACTTTTTTCTTTTGATTATTCACAGCTCGAGCTCAGAATCGCCGCGCAACTCTCAGGTGATGGCAAGCTGACTCGCGCGTTTCAGGTTGGTGAGGATGTGCATACACGCACTGCGTCAGAAATTTTTCATGTTAGTACTGACGATGTCACGCCAGAGATGCGTAGGCGTGCAAAGACAGTTAATTTTGGTATTTTGTACGGCATGGGCGCACGCGCTCTCGCTGAGACTGGAGGTATGACAGTTGCCGAAGCTGAGGTGGCACTCGATAACTATCTACAAGAATTTCCCGGTATCGAAGAATACCGCGAGCGCACGGTGCGCGAGGGAAGAGAGAGGGGGTATGTCAAAACTTTTTTTGGTCGCAAGCGGTTTTTACCCAACCTCCGCTCATCATTTGAATATATCCGCAAAGAATCTGAACGGATGGCGGTCAACGCGCCCGTGCAGGGGACCGCGGCCGATATCGTAAAGCGCGCAATGATAGATATTGCCCGTGAGCTTAAACTCTCACCTCATAATCGTGATGTGCGCATGTTGTTGCAGGTGCACGATGAACTTGTCTTTGAAATCAAAAAAGAAAAAATCGCCGAGACCATAGGTACGATCAAAGCGATCATGGAGCGAGTACCCGAGTTTTCGGTACCCATTATCGCCGAGGTGAAGCGTGGTGCGAATTGGCAGGAGATGACCCCGATGGTCTTTTAGGGATATACTAAGGATATTCGTATGAATCTCAAGATTCGGCACTCACTGTTCTTTCGATTTTTTTTCACCTTGCTCGCGCTCGGTATTTTTCCGATGGCGATTGCTTCACTCTTTTTCGCGGCCACCTACCAGTCGCGCATTCGTGCGGTACTCGCGCCTAGTGATGCGTCAGCACTGATCGAGACGATCAGCATCCAATTTGTTCTTATTTTTCTTTTTGTATGTATCATCGCTACTTTTGCTGCCATCATGGTGACGCGGCATATCGCGCGCCCGCTTTCTGTCTTGACCGAAGCTGTCAAACGCATCGGCGCTGGTAATTTCAAAGTACATATCAGTGTCTCGCGTAAAGACGAGGTTGGTGTGCTCGGCATTTTTTTTAATGAAATGGCCGAGCATATTCAAGAAGCAAAAGATCGTCAAGAAGAAATCTCAAAGCTTAAATCAGAATTTATCTCAATCGCTGCTCACCAACTGCGTACGCCACTTTCAATCCAAAAATGGGTATATCAGGGCATAGTTGATGGAGATTTTGGTAAGGTCACCAAAAATCAGCGCGAGGCGGTCGAGAAGGGAACGATCGCAAATGAGTCGATGATACGGCTTGTACATAATTTGTTGGATGCCGCCCGCATTGAAGAGGGGAAGTTTGGGTATAAGTTTGAAGAGATGAATATTGTCGCGTTTATCAAAAAGATTGTCGATGAGAAGATGATTTTAGCAAAAGTAAAAAATATTATTCTTACGCTTAGCAAAGCTTCGGATGATCTCGTCATCCTTAACGCCGATCCCGACCGTCTTTCTATCGCCATCGGCAACATTATCGAAAATGCTATTCGCTACACAGCAGCGGGCGGCACGGTATCGGTGCGCTTTGAGTCTGATGGCACTTTTGCGATCATCAAGATAAGTGATACGGGTATCGGTATCTCAAAAGAAGATCAACCACGCATGTTTACTCGCTTTTATCGAGGTTCCAATGTTATGCATATGGAGACAGAGGGCACGGGTCTCGGCTTATTTATCACAAAAAATATTATTACCGCACACGGCGGCGATATTTCATTTCATTCAGAAGAAGGCAGGGGTACGACATTTCTTATCCGTATCCCGCGTGCATCATCACCCAAGAGTCCCGTCAATCCACCTGCCGGACCCTTTGTAGCCGCACTCTAATATGCTAGTCTAGCTCCATGACATCAGGCGATCAATCGGTACCTATATCATCAATGCTCAAACGAGGCGAGATGAAAATACTTGTCGTAGAAGATGATAAATTTTTACGCGGGTTGCTGGTAGAAAAAATAAAACACGAGGGGTTTACGGTCACCGAGGCAATCAATGCCGATGAGGCGTTTGCCGCAGTACACAAAGATCAGCCACACATTATTTTACTTGATTTGGTTTTGCCCGGTAAGGGCGGTTTTGAGATTCTTACTGAGCTCAAGGCTCAACACGACTACGCGTCCATTCCCGTTATCATCATTTCAAACCTTGGTTCACGCGATGATGTTGATAAAGCAATGAAGTTAGGTGCATCTGAATTTATGATCAAGGCACATCACACTCCGCAAGAAATCGTAGAGACGATCAAAAAAGTTCTCGAGGCAAACTACATAGGAAAATGATCTACCTTTTGTACGGTTCGAACACTACCGCATCTCGTGGGATGTTGGAGCGTTTTGCCGTACGATTTAGGCGCGAAGCGGGCCCCGCCTGGGAGATGATTGATTGTACCGACGAGGCGGGTGGCGAGCGCCTTACGCTGATTGGCTCGGGATCGCTCTTTGATTCCAAAGATTTTTATATCATCCAACATGCGAGCATGTTGGATGTCGATATGCGTGATGCACTCAAATCTCATCTTGTGCGCTGGACTGAGGATGATTCGGTTATAGTTTTTTGGGAGGAGGGCGTGCCTATAAAAAATAAGATTTTTAACGATATAGAAAAATACGCAAATAAAAAAGAAGAATTTACCGATTTTACTCGCCAGAATTTTTCCGCGTACATTGATGGGCAAGCGAAAGAAGTTGGTACGACGGTGGATGTCGCTACCAAAGAGTCACTCTGGCTCTTGTATACCAATGCGCCCGAACGCTTTTCGCGCGAGCTCGAAAAAGCTCTCTTGGGAGGAGGAGTCTTGGAGGGCGATACTTCTGCCCCAACCAAAAATGATTTATTTTTGCTTGGTGACCTGTGGGGTTCGGGGGAGCGTGCTCGCGCCGCACTTTTATTTGAGCGGTGCGTGCGCTCAGGGGTTAAGCTAGAAGATATAATGCGCCCCTTTATGTGGCATATCAAAAATTTGGTGCGCGTAGCATCAGGAAACACGGGGGATATGAAGCCATTTGTATTGGGGAAGGCAAGGGCACAAACACATAATTTCTCACGCGGTCAGATTGAAGAGGCCTATCTCCAGCTTCTTGAGATGAGCGATATGCGAAAAAAAGAAACCTTGGAGACAAGGTTTCTTCAATTTCTACTCACTCCTACTCGCTAGCCGAGTTTTTTGATTTGTGCCGATAGGCGGGACTTTCTACGCGCGGAGTTGTTTTTCTTTATCAATCCTGATTTTGAGGTCTTATCGAGTGCCTTTTGTACCGCAGGGAAAAGCTTGATAGCTTCAGCCTTATTTTTGGCAAGGACGGCTTTCTCAAATTGTTTGAGAACATCACGAAGTGAACGCTTGCGGCGCACATTGAGTATGCGACGGCGTTCTGATTGGCGTAAAGCCTTGGTTGCTGATGCTGTATTCGGCATGGACTCCAGAGTACCCGTTTTCTTCTTTTGAGTCAAGACACCGCATATCTGTTACACTAAAAAACAATATGGTTGGTGATTGGATTAAAAAATATCAGGAAAAGCAGGCATTTTGGCTTCATGACAGCAATCCGCGAAGGCCTCATGCGCTACTAACATCGGGCAAACATTCAGGAGGATATTTTAATAGTAAACTCGTGACCGAGGATGCGACATTACTCGGCGAAGCTTCACGAGATTTGGTTGACCAACTTTTACAGGATTCGTCATTTGATATCAACGATATTGATCGCGTTGTTGGTCCCCAGACGGGCGCTACGCGACTGGCAGAAAGTATAGCCACAGAAGTCACTATAAAGCGAGGGCGCCTATGCGCGTGGGCATCTCCTGCAAAAGCGGGGGAGGGCGAGCATAAGACGATGGTGTTTACTGATACCAAAGTAGGTTTAGGAGAAAAAGTTCTTCTCGTCGAAGATGTGCTCAATACGGGCGGTAGTATTCGTCTGACCGCGCAAGCTGTAGAGGTAGCTGGCGGTTCCGTTTTGCCGTACACAGCTGTTTTAGTAAACAGGTCGGGATTTAATGAGGTTGATGGAAGGAAAATTATTTCGCTTATTAACCACTCAATGCCGATCTGGGTACCGGAAAAATGTCCTCTGTGCAAAGTCGGGTCAGAAGCAATTCGCCCAAAAGGTATAGAGAGTTGGCAGCAGCTCAATGCTAGCTACTAAAAAGAAGGCGAGAGCACTTGCCTCTTTTTGTGTTTGTCGGTAGTCTTTTGCTAGGTAGGGTCCCATTCTTTGTGGAGGGGTAGATGGTATCGATCGAAGATGTCGAGAGGCGCAAAGAGCTTCGGGCGCGCGTTGCCGCACTGTTGGCACTGCGAGCACAGTTCGGAGACAACAAAGCTGGTTTCGTCGCTGAGGGTTTTGCCAACGAGCTCAAAGAGTTGAGCAAATCTCTCAATCGCATGAATGCGGAGTTCCGTAAGCGTGAAGAAGAGAGGTAAGCTCCGCCGCACAGAGCACAGGCGTAGAGTATCGGGAGTTGTTCGGCAGAACAACTCCATTTTTTATGTACAGTTAGAGATTTTTTAAAATATCGCGGAGTTCGGCAGCGCGCTCAAAGTTGAGGCGTGCAGCCTCCTCAAGCATTTCCATCTCCACTTCTTTTTTGAGCTCGGATACCGATCGCTTGTCTTTACCAAACATGGCGAGCATATCGTCTTTGACTATTTTTTTCTTGCCCGCAAAAAGTGGTTTGCGTATTTCTTTAATGAGCGCGGTCGGTGTGATGCCATGCGCTTTGTTGTACGCTTCTTGATATGCACGCCGGCGCGTAGTCTCGGCTATTGCGTTGCGCATCGAGTCGGTCATTTTATCTGCATATAAAATAACATGACCCTGTGGGTGACGCGAGGCGCGGCCCATTATTTGGATAAATGAGGTGATGTTGCGCAAAAAACCTTCTTTGTCCGCGTCCAAGATACAAATGAGCGATACTTCGGGGAGATCAAGCCCTTCACGAAGCAAGTTGATGCCTACCACTGCATCAACATCGCCTCGGCGCAATTGTTGCAAAATCTCATAGCGCTCGATTGTTTTTACCTCCGAATGAAGCCATGCGATTTTGAGATCGCGTTCACCCAAATATTCGGCTATGTCTTCGGCCATTTTTTTGGTGAGCGCTATCACCAAGGAGCGTTCTTTTCTCTTTGCGCGTATAACTATTTCTTTTTCGGTATCGGCGATTTGTTTACCGGCGGGGCGTACCTCGACCGTGGGATCGAGAAGCCCTGTCGGACGGACGAGTTGTTCAACGATATTGCCGTGCGCAATTTCATAGGCACTCGGTGTGGCGGATACAAAAATAGTCTGTCCTATTTTTTTCTTGAATTCATCGAAAGTAAGTGGGCGATTGTCGAGTGCCGATGGCAGGCGAAAGCCAAAATCAACGAGCGTAGTTTTGCGTGCGCGGTCACCTGCCTGCATACCTCGGATCTGGGGGAGTGTCATATGCGATTCGTCGACGAAGGTGATAAACCCTTCAGGCATATAGTCAATCATGGTGGTGGGGGGTTCTCCGGGCGCGCGGTTTGCCAAATGCCGCGAGTAGTTTTCAATACCCAATGTGTAGCCAGTCTCGCGCAGCATTTGGAGATCATAGCGTACGCGCCTGCGCAATCGTTCTGCTTCCAGCTCTTTCCCATTTTCTTCAAGCTCGCCCGTTCGCTCAGCGAGCTCTTTTTCTATCGCAGTCGCCGCCCGTTTGATATCATCTTCAGGCGTCATAAAGTGTTTGGCGGGGAAGATGCGAATTTCTGATTGAGATACAAGTTGTGTGTCAAACGCGAGCGGACCTTCCAAGACTTCTTCTACCTCATCGCCAAAAAAGTTGATGCGTACTACCCGGTCACCTGATGGAAGTGCGATGACCACCGAATCACCTTTGCGTGACCAGGTGCCCGGTTTGCGCTCAATGTCATTGCGTATATATTGAAGCTCGGCAAGTTTTGCCGAGAGCGCCTTGAGACTCATACGCTCGCCTCGGCGCATGGTAAATGAAAAATTCAAATACGCTTCCGGTGCGCCAATGCCGTAGATGGCTGATACGGAGGCGACGATAATCAAATCTTTGCGCGTGAGCGCGGCCTGTGTTGCTGCGTGACGAAGTTCGTCGATAAACTGATTGATTTTTGCATCCTTTTCTATATAGGTATCAGTATTTGGCATGTATGCCTCGGGCTGATAGTAGTCGTAGTAGCTGACGAAGTAGTGTACGGCGCTGTCAGGAAAGAACTCTTTGAACTCTTCGTACAGTTGTGCGGCAAGAGTTTTATTATGACTCAAGATAAGCGCAGGCCTGCCGGTGTTGGCGATAATATTTGCCATCGTAAAAGTCTTACCCGAACCCGTAACTCCCAAAAGTGTTTGATAGTGTTTGTTGTCTTTAAGTCCACGCGAAAGTTGCTCAATCGCTTGAGGCTGATCTCCCGATGGTTGGAATTGTGAGACGAGGCGAAATGACATACGATTAAAACACGATTATGATAGCACATCTCTCAGGCATTCTGGCGTTTCGTGGTACCAAGCACCTCATCATCAATGTGGGCGGTGTTGGCTATAAAGTTTCGGTATCACTCGAGACTGCAAAGACGCTTCCCAAAAAAGGTGAGCCCGTCGAGCTTTTTACACACTTGGTGGTGCGCGAGACAGCGCTCGAGCTCTACGGTTTTGCCACCATGTCAGAGCTCGAGATGTTTGAGATGCTCATCGGTATCTCGGGTATCGGTCCGCGCTCGGCTCTCGGCGTACTCTCGGTAGCGCCGCTCGATTCGCTCCGGCGGGCGATTGCGTCAGGCGAGACGGTATATCTGACAAAAATTTCGGGTATTGGCCGTAAGACGGCCGAAAAAATAATGCTTGAGCTCAAAGATAAACTTGGTGGTGCTGACGGCGTGACCATCTCATCTGAAGAATCTGACGCGCTCGATGCACTCGTATCGCTTGGTTATAATGTGCGCGAAGCGAGGGACGCACTCCATAAGCTTCCACGCGATCTCGAAAGCGTTGATCAAAAAATAAAAGAAGCATTACGAATGCTCGGTAAGGGGAGGGCATGAGAAAACTAATCCCTCAGGCAATTATGCTTGCGTATCACTGGTGCGTGGCGCTCACGGCTGCCCTCTGGTACCAGTTTCCATCACGCAAGCTTACCGTTATTGGTGTCACGGGTACCAATGGTAAATCAACCACAGTAGAGATTTTGCACCACATCTTTGAAGAGGCGGGGCATAAAACGGCGTCGGCATCTTCACTGAGGTTTCGTATTGGTAGCGATGAGGTAGTAAACGATAAAAAGATGACGATGCCGGGGCGCTTTTTTGTACAAAAGTTTTTATTTGATGCTAAAGCAAAGGGTTGCGATATCGTGATTCTTGAGACGACGAGTGAAGGTGCTCGGCAATTTCGCCACGCGCATATTGCGTTTGATACGGTTGCGATTACCAATCTTACACCCGAGCATATCGAGTCGCATGGTGGATTTGAACAATATCGCGAAGCAAAGCTCAAGATTTTCCGATCACTCAACAGTTCGTGGAAAAAGAAAAAACATATTATAGTCAACGCGGCGATGAAAGACGCAAAAAGGTTTATTGATGCAGCTCCCCATGCAGAGGTATGGGAATACGCGCGAGATGCGCGCCTGCTCGAGAGTTCGCTCCACGCAGTCTCGCCCTCCGAAGTGCTGTTTGAACATGGTATTTCTTTTACAATCGACAAGACGCATTTTGAATCAGCGCTCGAAGGTGAGTTTAATCTGGAAAATATTTTGTGTGCGATTGCGGTCGCATCCGCTCACCATATTCCACCCGAATCAACGCGTCAGGGCGTGAGTAAGGTTTTAGGCGTACCGGGGCGACTCGAATATATTTCTCGTGCGCCATTTGCGGTGGTGGTTGATTATGCGCATACACCCGATGCGCTTACCAAAGTGTATGAGACGCTCAAACCGCAAGCAAAGCGCTTCGTGTGTGTGCTGGGGGCGGCTGGTGGTGGGCGCGACAAATGGAAGCGTCCCGAGTTAGGTAAGATTGCCGATCAGTTTTGTGATGAAATTATTTTGACCGATGAAGATCCGTATGACGAAGACCCAAAGATAATCATCGATGAAGTTTCAAAGGGTATTACTACTCATAAGCCGATAATCGAGCTTGATCGTAAGAAAGCTATCGAGATGGCTATACAAAAGGCGAGTGGCGGCGATACCATTGTTGTCACTGGTAAGGGCGCAGAGCCTCTGATGGCGCTTTCTGGTGGCAAGAAGATTCCGTGGGATGATCGCGTTATCGCTCGCAACATCCTCGGTAAATCATAAATAAAAAATAAGCCGTACCAATATGGGTACGGCTGTGTGGCGGTGAAGGGAGCATTACCATATGCTCCATTTCTTACGGTCTTCCTCGAGTTGGCGCTGGAGTCGTTCACGATCCTGGGCGATGGCACGGGCAACGAAGTTGCCCCGGTATTCTTGTGGCGCCGTATGACCGTAGCGAGCGAAGCTATTACTGGCTCGCCGGCGGCGCGTCTTGTGGTATACCTCGACTGCCTTTCGGCAATCTTCTTGCGAGCGATGCCGGCCTCTGCGTTTGAGACCGCAGACCGAGCAATACGATCCACGACCCGTATCACCCTTTTTCTTTGCCACGAATTCTCCTTTCGGTACGAGTTCCCAGCTACGATACCTATTCTTTGTTGCCGGGTCAAGCGTAGCAAAATTGCCTGTCGCCCGTTAGAATAAGGACAAGGGTCATCTTTATTGATTACTATTTAATAACACTTTATGGAACAAGAAAAAGAAGGGTTTAAGGTATCCATCAGTTCGTCTTCTGGCGGGCTCATGCGATGGCTTATTATCGTAGTACTCGCCACGCTCGCGATTTTTTTGTTGGTTGCGGCTAAGGGTACCTACCATCAGACTGATTATCCATCACGCACCATCTCAGTATCTGCTGAGGAAAAGCGGGTAGTAAGACCTGGTATCGGTCTTATCTCTTTTACGATTCATGAAGAGAACGCTTCACTCGAGGTGGCGCGTAACGCTGAGGCAAAAAAATCAGAGGCACTCATCGCGTTTCTCAAGAAGAGTGGTATCGAAGATCGTGACATTAAGACGACCTCATATACTATTTATCCCTCCGAAGAGTATGATTATCGTCCATGCGTAAGCACTGATGGAGCAAGTGTTATTTGTCCTCCGCGCAAAGGTACCAAAAAGTTTGTGATTGAGGAGACGGTTGCCGTCAAAGTGCGTAAGCTCGATGATATCGGCAAGATCACCACGGGTGCCACCCAGGCAGGTGTAAACCAGATTGGTCAGTTGCAATTTACGGTTGACGATGAGGTGGTAGAAAGATTGAAGGCAGAGGCACGCGAAGCTGCTATTACGAAAGCGCGCGCGGAGGCAAAGACACTTGCCGGCAATCTCGGTGTGCGTCTTGGTAAACTCACCGGTTTTTCTGAGAATGGTGGTATGCCCGTCTATTATGGTCGCGCCATGGGTATGGGTGGCGATATGATGGAGAAGAGTATGGCGGTGCCTGCACCAAGTATCCAGCCAGGCGAAAATGAAATCATAGCGTCAGTTAATCTTACCTACGAGATCAAATAAATTTGACTCAAGAGATTGTCGTAGTACTGCACAATGTACGGAGCCTACACAATGTAGGCTCCGTATTGCGTACCGCTGACGGCGCAGGTATCAGCAAGGTTTACATGACCGGCTATACGCCAAGCCCGGTCGATGAAATGGGGAGAGTGCGTAAAGAAATCACAAAGACGGCGCTTGGTGCAGAAAACTCGGTTGCATGGGAACATAGAGTAGATATCTCGCGTCTCATCGCTGAACTCAAGAAAGAAGATTTTTATATCGTAGCACTCGAACAACATGAAGGCGCGATTGATTATCGTAAGTTTCGCCCGCGGTTTCCGCTAGCACTTGTCGCTGGCAATGAGGTAAGAGGGTTGTCAGGCCTATTACTAGAAAAAACCGATGCAAGTATTGTCATTCCTATGCGTGGCGCAAAAGAATCACTCAATGTGAGTGTTGCGGTTGGGATTGCAGTTTACGGTCTTACTGATACGAGATAGATTTGATGATCGATCCGCGCGCGTCTTTGAGTATCACTGAATCGCGCACATCCGACCAGATATGTTCGGGGCGGTTGAGGTAGACCCAATACTCATCACCATAGAAATCTGAATCACTTTTATGGTTTTTCACGCACGCATCATAGCTTGCAGTACGCATGATAAATTCTCGGCAGGTGTTATCAAGAAAAAACGGGATGTTGGTCGGTATGCGACATGCCGACAAGGTTTTAACATATTGGTAGCAGGTATCACTCAAGCCGTCTTGCCCAGGTTCTCGTGAAGGTGAGGGGCACGATCCCGGTATGCTCGGGGTAAATGTTTTATATTGAGAGAGATAGGACGCGCATTTATTGAGACGAAAGTTTTCACCCAAGGGACTACGGCCGGTAACAATATGAACTCGCGCAGGGTTACGGAGTATAAGGCGATCTTGGTTATATAGCGAGGAGATGCCGGGTAGATTCGAGATTCCTCCCAGTTTGTATGATTCACCCTTGCTATCACCAATCACCCAATCGCTAATATCGACGGGGGCGGCATTTTTTGCTGGCGCGTATATTATTTCTACATATTCTTCGTTGATATTTCGTGATTTTGCGTTGCGTGTTGAGAGAGAAAATGAGCGTGCAAATATATCTTGCAATGGTGCGGGAGGCGGTACTACTATCGGTGGAGCTCCACCACCATTGCGGGGCGCTCGTAATACCGATTCTTGCATACGGATGACACCAAATTCAGCTTTCGGGTCCAGAGGTGTGATAACACTGCCCGAGATGCCACCACCGAGCGTGGTAAAGTGTGCAACTGCGATGAGTCCGATGACTACCACGGCGAGCAAGAGTACATCTTGATTCATAGTGATAGTATATCAGCGTTTTGACGCTCGAACACCCCGCATGATAGAAATAGATACATACACATATGGAAACGATAGTTCTTGATATAGAGACAGAGAAGGAATTCAAAGAGGTTGGCGGAAAGCAGAATATGCAAATGCTCGGCGTGACGGTGGTGGGTACCTATGCGTACAACACCAAGCGCGCGTATGCCTATGAGAAGCACGAGTTTGGCGAGCTCGAACCACTACTGCGAGACTCGGGGCTTCTTATCGGATTTAATATCAATCACTTTGACTTGCCGGTATTACAGCCACATGTCGGTATTGATTTGCAAAAGCTCCATGTACTCGATCTTATGGAGGATATTGAGAAGTCAGCTGGCTTCCGACTTTCTTTGGATAACCTCTCGCGAGCAACACTCGGCGCGGGAAAAATCGGCTACGGGCTCGATGCGATTTGGTGGTGGCGCGACGGTTTAAAAGACAAGGTAAAGGAATATTGTCTAAAAGATGTTACGCTTACCCGTGACCTCTACGAGTTTGGGCGCGAGCGCGGATTTGTACTCGGCGATACGCGTGATCGGGGGCGTATACGCATACCGGTCAGATGGTCTGATATTAAACCACGAGAGAGAGAAGCATATGTCCAAGGAAACCTTATCTAACAATACAAAGCAACTATTTCGTTCGGAGGCGGGAGAGCCACTTTCTCTTCGTGAGGTTGTAATGCGCATTCGTGATAAAATCGCACTCAACCCCGATGCGACCTACGAGGTTGTCGTGGGGAGCGATTCGGAGGCGGCAGAGAGTGGGAGTGCCGCGTTTGTCACGGCGATCGTAGTACGCAAGGTGGGCAACGGCGCCATTTACTTTTGGACGCGTAACAATCAAGAGTTTCATGGGATGCGCGATCGCATCTGGAAGGAAGCATTTCTTTCAATCACGCTTGCGCAGGAGATTCGTAGTACCGTGCGCGAAGTGATTGGCGACGAAGTTTTTTGGGAAGAGCGGCTCGAGGTTCGCTGTATCCACCTCGACATGGGGATGGGCGGTCCCACTAAGTCATTTATCGATGGTATCGCCGGCATGGTGCGTGGGTTTGGGTTTGTGCCCGTTATCAAGCCCTATTCGTACGGCGCCTCGGTGGTCGCTGATCGTCACACATAAAAAAGATGTCCTCGTAGTTCAATGGATAGAATATCTCCCTCCGAAGGAGATGGTGCAGGTTCGATTCCTGCCGAGGACACAAGGGTTTTCCAACAGGGCACTTGACGAAATCATCCCTATTTGATATTATTTTTTCAGGAAATTCGTTCTTCATTTACCCAAGGAGGGAAGGCTGATGTACACTATTACACTCGTTAAAGTTGCCGGTGCCTTCGGCTTAGCATTTCTTCTCATCTCTGTGCTGCAGAGGTTTCGCTCTCGCAAGGAGCAGACCCGCAGTAAGGAGGCGGCAGCTCAGGCTGCTGCGGCAAAGAGATTCGAAGAAGTCTTTGGTACCTCACCTCACACTGGTCGCGCGGAGGTTATCGCGCGGATCAAGACCGTGATCACAGCGCTCAGCCTCAAGCTGACGCAGGATCCAAGTCACTACGAGGAGCATCGAACGCGACGCCTCGAGGCGATTCATCTTGCGGAGCATTTTGGTTTTTCCGTGCTGACGGGGCGCCAAGCTCAAGAGCAGGCTCGCCGCGCTAGGAGACGTCTGGCAGTGACCTCCCGTCAAACGGGAGGAGCGACTGGCACAGCCGCATAAGCGCCAAAACCCCAACCCACAACTGCCATGATGGCAGTTGTGGGCGGGGTTTATTTTTTTATAGAAATGTGTAGAATGATGGGACAATGCGCGGTTAGCTCAGTGGTAGAGCAGTGCTTTTACACAGCAAAGGTCGGGGGTTCGAATCCCTCACCGCGCACCAAGAATTGAAATCTGCAGGAAGTTTGCTATTATCTTTTTACCTGCCGTGGTAGCTCAGTGGTAGAGCAGACGCCTGAAGAGCGTCG